>CAYFHZ010000272.1:0-5083 GCA_964342535.1 uncultured Bacteriovoracaceae bacterium
AGAGTTTTGAAGAAGAGCCTATCCCAGGTCATATGGGAGGGAAATCCAGTACAGATGATTTATCTAGTGATCCACTTGCAGGTTTAGTGAATGAAGAGCAAAACTCAAACCAAGGGGCAAAAACTCTTGATGATACAGTATCTGAAATCCGTCCCCCTGGAGAAGTTAAACCATCAGCAGAACATCCATTTGAAGAAGAATCTGCTCAACCTGATATGGCCATTGATTCTGAAATTTCTTCGATTATTTCTCGAGATGAAAATCAGAATGGAAAAAGACCTGATCTTTCAGAAATAGGGGTAATGGATGGTTTTTCGGCCAAAGAAAAAAATGAAGATGAAATAGGAGAGCAAGAAGAGACTAAGTCTAAACAAGCTCCAAGTGATGTTGTTATTGACAAAGATGAAGTTGGATCAAACAAAAAGAAACTAAACCCAAATCGTATTATTGAAACTAATTATGATGATATTCCTTATAAAAAGAAAAGACGGATTGCTAGAAGTGAAGTTGGCGCAGCTGAAAAAAAGAGAGAGGCAAAAGAAAATGAAATAGCCGATGCTCTTGGCGGTGGATTAACGGATGATGCTGAAATAAGTGAAGCACTAACTGAAAATACAGAATCAAAACCAAAGTTAAATCTACAACAAGTTATTAATAATAAAAAACAAGAAGAACTAGATAATGTCGCAGATCTGAACCAATTAATTGGAGGGGAACCGGATGTCAATTTAGAGTCAGGTGAGTTAAAAGTCATTTTGAAGCAGAAAACAGAAGTTGGAAATGATATTACATTTTTGTGTGAGTTTGAAGATTTTTATGAAGATGAATTAATTGTCGTTGCCCCTGCAAATTCAATTGCTGTTGATTCCAAGATGAAGGCAAAAGTATCTCTATCTTATAATGGACAGCGAATTAATGTTTTTTGCGAAGGTATTGTTGAAGAAAAAGAAGAACTCTCTGAACATAAAGAGACTCTTATTATTAAAATAGAAAAAATTGATAATAGTTTATATGAAGATTTTATTAAATTATATCAAGAGCGCCAAGGAAGTATTAACGATTTTATGGAGATGGCAAAAGGATATTAGTTAACTCGAAAAATGAAGCAAGAGAAAAAAGAGCAGCTATTCAAAGAGTTTTTATCATCAGGAAATATACTTATTGTTGATAAAAGTTCAGCTTCAAGAAGAAGACTTACAAAGACTCTAGTTGACCTAGGGGCAAATAGAAGTCAAGTGGATAGTATTGCACATTTTACAGAAGCTATTGAAACCATAAAGTCAAAAAAACCCAAGCTTATACTTTCAGACTTCGAACTTAATGGTGGTTCAGGTTTTGATTTATTTAAATTTTACAGGGAAGAGTATCCAGATGATAAAAAATCTGTACTCATACTTGTTACTTCTAATATTTCACAATCTGCAGTTGCCAAAGCAGCAGAAGAAGATGTTGATTCATTTATTATTAAGCCTTACACCGTTCAAAGTCTTGAGAAGTCACTAACAAATACAGTTATTGCAAAGCTATACCCAAGCGAATATGTTCAAATGATTGAAAAGGGCAAAGAAGCCCTCTTTGCTACAAAGTATGAAGATGCTTTGGACTTTTTTGAACAAGCAAAATCACTTAGTAAAAAACCATCTTTGGCGATGTTCTATCATGGACAAACAAAGTATATGATGGAGCAAGTTGAGGAGGCGGAAGGTGATTATAAAAAGGGTCTCGAAATAAATAGTATCCACTTTAAGTGCCAAGTGGGATTGTATGAATTGTTTATGAAAGATAACAAATTTCATGAGGCTTATTCAATTGTAAAAAATATTGCTAAATATTTCCCTGCAAATCCAAAGCGTTTAAAAGAAGTTATACGACTAGCTGTCGTAACTGAAAACTATGTTGATATGAATATGTATTATGATATTTTCACACAGCTAGATGAAAGGACTGATGATGTTATCAATTATATTTGTGCTGGATTATTTGTTCTGGGAAAATATTATTTTCTTGAAGAAAAGAAACCTGAAGCAGTAGAAGTTTTTGAGAAAATAGGTATCTCTTGTTCGGGGATCCCAAAATTTTTAACAGCAATGATAAAAACATTAGTTGAGAATAAACTTCATGATGATGCTCAGAAATTAGTCAGTCGATATTCTAGTGGCCCTGAAAGTCAAGAAAGTTACTCCATAGGGAATTATATAGCTTATAGTAACTCCGAAAACTTGACTGAAATGATCTCAAAAGGACTAGAGTTGTGGAACCAAGGATATAAAGATCCTGAAGCAGTAAGAATATTAATTAGTTGCCTTGAAAAAGAAGGTGCTGACAAAAAAGCAAAAGACTATCAAGAAGAAGCTGAGCATTTATGGCCAGATATTTTCGCTAATTTTAAAGCCGCATAATTCCTTTACGTATAGTATTTTTTTTGATGTTCTAAATAGTATAAATCATTCCATGGATGGAGGACTCTTATGCTCAAATATTTTATATATCTTTTTATTTTTATTCAATTAAATGCTTTCGCTGATAGCTCAGATAAAAATTGGGGAAAAATTTATACAAAGAGTGTTAAACAAAAAATTAAAATCCTCAAACAACTTGATATAGATATAACAGGAATTTCTGAAAATTCAGTTGATGTATTGGTAAATAATAATGAGTTTCGTCTTTTGTCTCGATATGGTCTTGAAGTTCAGTTAATTGATGTGAAAGGCGTTAGTCGATCACCTGATGAACGTTATAAAAATCCACAAGAGATAGAAGATTTATTAGTTGATTATCATCAAAAATTTCCACATCTTACTTCTTTGAAATCTATTGGAAAATCTTTGGAAGGAAGAGATATTTGGGCCATAAAAATTTCAGATAATCCACTGGTAAAAGAAGAATCCGAACCTGTTTTTTTAGTAAATGCTATGCACCACGCAAGGGAAGTTATGACTCCTGAAGTGGCCATAGATATGTTGGACTACCTTTTGATGAATTATGAATTAGATTCTCAAGTGAAGGATTGGGTCGATGAAACTGAGATTTGGATTATACCGATGTTGAATGTTGATGGAAATCATAAAATGTGGACTAAAGATAAGTGGTGGAGAAAAAATACGAGAAATGGATACGGAGTAGATTTAAATCGAAACTATCCAAGTTTTTGGGGGAGTTGTAAAGGTTCAAGTGGTTATAGAAGATCTCAGACCTACAGAGGACCTGAAGCTGCTTCAGAGCCTGAAACGAGAGCGATGATGAGTTTCGTCGAAAACATTAGACCAGCAATAAATATAAGTTACCATTCTTATTCAGAGCTCGTTATTTATCCTTACGGTTGTGAAGGTGAAAAAACTCTGAATTTTGATATCGTTGAAGGAATAGGTAAGCAGATTGCTAAAGTTTTAAATTATAAAGCAGGAACATCATGGGAAACTCTATATAGCACGGATGGAGGAGATATTGATTGGATGCATGACAAGTTTCAAGTTATTCCTTATGTTATAGAGGTAAATAAGTCGGCCCAAGGTTTTCATCCAAATTATGATAAGTGGAGAAATAAAACAGTTGAACTGAATAGAAAGGGTTGGAGCTATGCTCTTAATAGACTTCATGGGGCTGGAGTTATTGGATCTTTAGAAAAAAACGGATTATCAGTTAAAGACTTTACTGTTGAAGTCTACTTGAAGGGGATAAAGAAAATAAGCTATAAGTCACATAGTAATGGATTTTTTCACTTGGTCTTAGACCCGGGTGAATATGAATTGATTTTTAAAAAAAATAACCTAAAAATTGGAAACTACAATATAATAGTAGATGATAAACTTGGACGAGCGATTATAAAGATATGAAAATCTTAATTGTTGATGATGATTCAGATATTAGAGAAATTCTTGAATTCACATTTAGCTGTGAAGTCGATTCTGAATATATTCATGCCGAAACTGGAAATCAAGCAATTAAACTTATAGAAGAAATGAGTGATCTTGACTTGATTGTCTGTGATTTTAATATGCCAGATGGTAATGGTGGAGATGTCTATAAATTTTTGCTTGAAACAAATAATTCACTCCCATTTGTATTTTGTAGCTCGGAGAATGCTATCGATCATTCACAATTTAATGATACAAAAAACTTACTTGGAGAAATTACAAAGCCATATATTTATGATGGTGTTCAAGCAGTAGTCCAAGCTTTTAACGAGTTAAATGGTGAGAATCAATTTTATGAACAATCTCTCAGGTATCTTCCTGTTAGCCTTGATATTCTTTTAAAATTTAAAATGCTACCAACCGATTTACATGTTCAACTTAATAATGGAAAAATATTAAAAATACTTAACAAGGGCGATTTATTTACTTCGACTGAATATAATAAGTATATAGGTAAGGGGATAAGTTTTTTAGTTATTGCAAAAGAAGAAGCACATGAATTTGTACATGGAGTTTGTTCTGAAATTGAATCAATTCTTGAAGATAAAGATAAAACAGAAGAAAATAAAGTTTTTGATGCACACTCAGTTATTATGTCTACAGTTAATGAACTCGGATTGTCTGACAAAATTGTAAGAGCAACAAGTGCGAGTGTTGACTATGCATTAGAGATTTTTTCAAAAACAAAAGAATTTAAACAACTAGAGCATCATATTTTTGGGTATCCAGGAAAATATTTGACTACTCATAGTATAGCTCTTAGTTATATTACTGTGGCCATATTGACCAAAACACCTTGGGACAGTCCTGAAACAAGAAATAAATTAGTATTAGCAGCATTTTTACATGATGCAACTATAAGAACTCCAGAATTTACACAAATGAATTATGTTGATGAAGCTAAATACTTAACAATTAAAGATCATCCGCAAGATGTTCAAGAGCTTTTAAAAGGTCTAAAAAATATTCCGCCAGATATGGAAAAAATTCTTCTTGAACATCATGAAAGACCTGATGGGACTGGTTTTCCAAGAAAACTTGTAGGAAAACAAATTCATTCTCTTTCTTCAATTTTTATACTTGCTCATGATGTTGTTGAAAGTATTTTTAAGTTACAACTGGATGGAAAAGAAATTTCGGAAAAAAGTATTCAAGACAGTATGAAAGTT
>CAYFHZ010000273.1:0-5080 GCA_964342535.1 uncultured Bacteriovoracaceae bacterium
ACTATTACTGATTCAGATGAAGATAGTGATGATAGTGATGATTATGAAGGTTATAATCGTCAAACTGATACTTATACTTTCAATTCTGAATATCCTCTTTTTTTCTTTTATTATATAGGAACTAAAAATAGAAAAACCAAATCAGCACCTGGAACAGCAAATATCACTGATAAAACAAGTACATTAACCATTGCTGGAATTGACTATGACGAGTGTAGTGATGTTACAAGTTGTAAGGCCATGGTTGATAATACTTGGTCAACACCTGTTACCTGTAATATTGAAGTTAATACTGGAATGTATGCCACCAATGCCTATAATGACCAACTGATTCAGACCACTGATACAGGTTGTACACTACTTAAATCAGCTCAGTAATTTAGAGCCATATCTCAGGATCCCAGAAAAAGAGAAAGGTTGAAGTTTTAAAAAACTTATAAACTTCTTTCATGATTTTTTGAATATTATTTACCTTAGAATAATCTGATTTTAACCCTTCATAATAAAACTGGTATGAAGATTGATCTCCAGCAAGTGTCTCCATAATACTTGAAATTCTAAACATATGATAATCACTGGAAATGATGAGTACTGTTTTAGCACTTGGTAGTTTTCTAATATAGTTTAGTGTAGCAAGACCATTTTCAATAGTATTACGTGCTAGATAATCAAGCTTTATGTGATGACCTTCTTGTTCTAGATAATCTTCAATAGAAATATTCTTCCCTTGTTGCTTTATGAGTATTTCAAGATTGTTTTTTGCATAGACTCCGGTTATAAAAATTTTTGCTGTAGGATATTTTTTTGCCAATTGAAGTGCGTAGTCAATTCGTCCTTTATCCCCTGTGAAAACGGCAATAACGTCGGGAGATCTTCCAAAAAATGCTTGTCCGGCCACTTCATTTTGTTCCTGTGAATATATAGGAAGGTAAATTGCTAAAATAAAAAAACTTAAGCAAGAGAGAAAGAAGAGAAAAAGTATACTTCTTGCAATTCGTCTCGTACGAGTCGTTCTTGTTTCAAAAATATACTTTTTTGTAAACATGATTATCCCTTAGCGGCGATAACTTCAATTTCCACCAGGGCCCCCTTGGGGAGTGCTGGAACTTCAATACAGCTTCTTGCGGGGTATGGAGCAGAAAAAAACTCAGTGTAAGCCTTATTAACCATTTCGAAGTTCTTAAGATCAGTAACAAATATACTGGTTTTAATAATATGCTCACGAGTAAGTGAGCAACTCTCTAAAAGACCGTCAATATTATTCAATATTTGACCCATTTGAGCTTCAAACCCTTCAGCAAGCGTACTTGTAGCTGGGTTTATTCCTATTTGACCTGAGTAATAAAAAACACCGTTATATTCTACACCTTGTGAATAAGTGCCAACTGCTTCTGGTGCTTTATTAGTCGCTATAATATCTTTTTGAAAACTCATCATATATCCTTAGTTTTGGAAATCACTCATAAGTGCAGTTAAATGAGTCATATTAATAATTTCTTCTACTGTTGATGTTCTTTGAACAATATTCGCTGCATACTTCATAGGTGCAATAATAGGTCCTATTGGAGTACAGTCACTTAATTGAGAAAGAAGTTTATAGCTAATATTCGCAGATTGAAGATCTGGAAATATAACGATATCTGCAGCTCTTTTAAGGTCAGAAAATTTAAAGAGATTGGTTAAAATTTCATGATTAACAGCTACATCAGCTTGCATTTCTCCATCAACCATCAGGTCTGGCATTTTCTTTTTAGTAAGCTTAACAGCTTCCATCACTTTGTGGGTATCATTGTTCATATTTGAACCAAAATTAGAATAACTTAAAAAAGCGACTGCAGGTTCTTTCTCCATTAGCTTTCTGTAAACTTCTGTTGTAGACATCGCAATATTAGATAAGTCTTCAGCTGAAGGGTTTATTTGAACGGTACAGTCTGAAAGGAAGATAACTCTATTTTGATAAACAAGAATGATAATTCCTGCGCCTTTCATATCTGCATGGTGACCTAATACTCTCATCATAGGCTTGAAACAATCCGGATAATTTTGAGTAGTCCCAGTAATCATTCCATCAGCATGACCTTTTTTAATCATCATTGCGCCAAAATAATTTCCACGCTTCATGAGATCTTCTGATAGAGCAAGAGTTGCACCTCTTCTTTTACGCTCTTCATGATAGGATTGATAATAATCTTTAAAATGTTTAGCTTGAGATGGCCTAATGATTTCAATTTGCTCTTTTAAAAATCCGAGTCCTAGTTTATCCATTTTGGCATGAATATCTTCTTTATTTCCTAGAAGAATAGGTTCTATTTTTCCCTCATCTACTAAAGTATCAACAGCTCTAAGAATTCTGGTATTAATTCCTTCAGGAAAAACAATTCTTTTCTTATTCTTTCGATTCAATCTCGACCTAATTGCACGCATAAACTCTGCTGATTGACCAAGTCTTGCCTCTAGTTCAAGTGCATATTGTCCAAAGTCAGTAATTATTTTTCTTGCAACACCTGAGTCACAAGCTGCTTTAGCAACGGCCGGTGCAACTCTGGTAAGAGCTCTTTTATCAAAGGGTTTAGGAATTAAATACTCCTTACCAAAGGTAAAATTACTTCCACCGTAGGCCATTTTTACTTTTTCAGGTACTTCTTCCTTCGCAAGATTTGCTAGTGCATAAACTGCTGCAATTTTCATCTCTTCATTAATTTTCTTTGCCCGAACATCTAAAGCCCCTCTGAAAATAAAAGGAAATCCTAGTACGTTGTTAACTTGATTAGGGTAGTCTGATCTTCCCGTGGCCATAATGGCATCATCTCTTACTTCGGCAACCTCTTCTGGAGTAATTTCAGGATCAGGGTTTGCCATAGCAAAAATAATAGGATTCTTTGCCATACTTGCTACCATCTCTTTATTTACAACACCCTTGGCAGAACATCCCATAAAAGCATCAGCATTTTTCATAGCATCCGCAATGGTTCTTGCATCTGTTTCAACTGCGAAATGCTCTTTGTATTTATTCATTCCTTCTTTACGACCTTTATAGATAACTCCTTTGGAGTCACACATCATAAGGTGTTCAGGCTTTACACCTAGCTTGAAAAAAAGTTTTGCAATGGCCATAGATGCTGCACCAGCTCCACTAAAAACTATTTTTGTATCTTCTATTTTTCTTTTTGTAACTTCAAGTGCATTCACAAATCCAGCTGTAGCGATAATGGCAGTTCCATGCTGATCATCATGGAATACTGGAATATCCATTATTTCTTGAAGTCTTTCTTCAACCTCGAAACATTCAGGTGCTTTGATATCTTCAAGATTGACGCCACCAAATGTAGGTTCAAGGGATTTAACTGTTGATATCATTTCCTCTACTGTAGGTGCATTAATCTCAATATCGTATACGTCTACATCTGCAAATCTTTTAAAAAGTACACCTTTTCCTTCCATAACTGGCTTGCTGGCCAAAGGACCGATATTTCCTAAGCCTAAAACTGCTGATCCATTACTTACAACAGCGACAAGGTTTCCCTTGGATGTATATTTGTAAACATCATCAGGGTTTTTTGCAATTTCCAAACAAGGCTCAGCAACACCAGGAGAGTAGGCAAGTGCTAAGTCTCTTGACGTCATACAAGGTTTAGTTGGAGTAACAGATATTTTACCAGGGCGGCCCTGAGAGTGATAATTGAGAGCGGCTTGTTTTTTATTTTCTTCCACAGTTTATTCCTTTTTAATTTATAAATTAATTTACAGATATCTTAACAGATTGCGCAGTGTCATTTCTTTATAATCTGTTAAATTTTTACAAAAAAATTAAAAAAATATGGATTTAGTTTGTTGTTGAAATAAACATTGTCTCTAAAAGATTTCGAAGATTAGGAGATCCGGCTTTTTTGACTATCTTCTTTAGTTCAACTCTTCCTGCTCCGGCCTTAAAGACCTTAAGTTTAGAAAAGTCATTTGAAGTACTCTTTATAAGCTCTATGACTTCAAATGGTTTTAAATCTTTAGATATAGCAAAGCAAAAGGCTGCGACGGTACTAACAAGGGGAGCTGACAAACTCGTACCTGAAAAAATGGCCATTTGGTGATCTAGGGCAAGAGAGGTTACCTCGTTTCCAGGAGCTAAAAGGTCAACTGTTTGCTTTCCAAAATTGGAAAATGAACTAAAAAAGTTAATATCAATTACTTTGTTGTGGGATCCAATAACAAGGGTGTTTGTAAGAGTCGTTTCATTGAATGATTTTAATGGATAGTAAGTTTTTCTATCAAGATTTGTAAATTCATTTCCTGCAGCCTGTATAATGAGCACATCATGTTCTTCTGCATATTTCATTGCCTTAAATACTTCTTCTGGGTAAAGAGAGTCATATTTCCCAAAGCTCATATTGATGATTTTGGCTCCATTATCAACTGCATAGTAAATGGCATTGATGACATCTTTATCTCTCTCATCACCTTGAGCAATGGCCTTAATTGGCAGTATTTTAACAGGTAAAGAAAGCTGTTCTGCTGTTAATGCAATTATTCCAGCAACACTTGTTCCATGTAAAGCGTTTGGCCCGATAACATCATTATTTCCATAGCCTTTTTCATAGAGAAGTGATGAATTATCTCCTAAAAGACTTTGTCGCTCATTTAAGTCTACGTTATAAAAATATTTAAATTGCTTTTCAAAATCAAGACTACTATTAAGTAGATCATCTAGACTCGTTTCATTTTTAATAAAATCCTCAAGCGTTTTTATCGCTTGTTCTTGATCTAGTGAGTTCACTGTTATCTCTTGAAGAAGATCCAGGCTAAGCTTTTCTTGGGGAGATATATTTAAGTGTTTAAGAGCATTAGTATAAGATTCAATTTCTAGTTGAAATGCCTGAAAATTTGATTTTGCAATGACTGCTTTTTGGTGAATAAAACTTTTAAGCAAAAGGTATTCATTTTCCTCAATTGGTGATCTAACTTCTTTGTGTTCTAAAAAATTTAACTTTCTTGTTTGGGCATAGGAGTCTATAGCAAGGTGAAATTTGTTATCTAGAGCCTCTGCAATAACGAGCTTATTATCTAAGATTTCGTAATGTGCATATGT
>CAYFHZ010000274.1:0-5065 GCA_964342535.1 uncultured Bacteriovoracaceae bacterium
CTGACTGTCTGAAACAAACAAGTATGTAAGAACACTGATCAATATTCCTACAAGATAAAATATTCCACCAAATGCAACACATACATAGCCATATAAGGCTAAAGGAATTTTTTTCATAATTTAGCAGCCACTTTTCCCTTAGAAAATACAAAAATTAGCCAGCAAACTTCTGTTGTTTCTTAATCTTCGATTACCAGCCAAACCCAATTGGCGAAAGATTGAGTTTTAACTGAATTTTTCATTGTTGCAAATATTGGACGCAGTTTTTCTAGTTTATCATGAATTTTGTTAAGTTCTTTCTTTTGAGAATCTACAAATTTCTTAGCTTTCTTGATCTCATCATTAATAACTTTTTCAATTTTCTTCTCAAGTTGATTTGCCTCTTTCTTAATTTTAGCTTTAACTTTAGCAACATCTTTATCAACTAGATTCGTCAAATCTTTCTGGGCGCTTGTTACAAGCTTGACAACACTTTTTTGTAATTCATCAACATTTTTGTCTTTTACAAATTGATTCACTTCTTTTTGAAGCTTTTTCCAAGAATCTAAAATTTGTTTTTTGTTAATACTCATACCTTTCTCCTTATATTATTTATTGTAAAAAGAATTCTCTTTGCTAATCGGTACTCTATATCCAAAACCAAAGCTTTTTATACTCACTTTAATGATAGGACAGAATTGATAACGTTTATACTCATTTCTTTTGTACATGTTAAGAGTTTTTTCAACATCCTGAGGAGAAAATCCAAAATTTATTAAATCTTTTTTTGTATATCTGTAGTTCAGGATACCTTCTAACATTGCATCTAATTCTTCATAGGGAGGGAGACTTTGAGTATCCACTTGATCTTCTCTTAGCTCTGCGGATGGCTCTCTTGTTATAATTCCTTCAGGTATGAGTTCTGGATACTTTTGGTTAATATATTCAGCAAGTCTGTAGACTTGGGACTTATACAGATCACCAAGCATACTGATGGCACCAACACTATCCCCATATTGAGTGGAGTAGCCTACTGCTAATTCAGACTTATTGGATGTATTAACAACCATAGAGTTAATTTGGTTTGAGCGGGTATAAAGTAGAGTTCCTCGTAGTCTTGACTGAATATTCTCGTCAGTAAGGCCTTCAAATGGTTCGGAATATGTCTGTTGAAATAAGTTTTTAGCAGTAGAGTGTAAGAACTTTATGGGTAATGTCTTAAGTGATATCTTAAGGTTTTGGCATAAGGCCAAAGAAAGGTCATAACTTATTGTTCTAGAATAAATGCTTGGCATGTATACTGCTTCGAGGTATTGATCAGGTTTAAGTGATAATTTGATAAGAGTAAGGACGAGAGCAGAATCCATTCCTCCCGACAATGCAATCGTAAACTTTTTAAAGCCATTTTTTTGCGCATAATCCTGAAATCCAAAGCATAAAGCCTTTAGTATCTCTTCACATTCCTCATCTGACCACGGATTAAGACGCACTTTATCTCCGGCAAAATCTAAATCTGCTTGAAAAAGCTCTTCCCAAGTATGGCTTTCGTCAGATTTTAAAGTTGAAATTGAAATAGGGTGAGCCGACTCTTTTATTGAAATTATATCTGGGGTAAAAAAAGTACCTTGTTTAATAAGATTTTCACCGGCAATAGCAAAACTGCTACCATCAAAAAGAATTTCGTCTTCAGCTCCTACTCGGTTGGTATAATAAAAAGGACATTGAAATAAAGTTGAGATATGTGAAGCTCTTTTTATTCTTTTTTGGACTTTTCCTAAGACAAATGGACTTGCAGAAAGGTTAAAAATGCCATCGAGTTGGATTTTTTGAGATTCTACAGAGTTAAGCAAGTCTTGTACTGGGTCAAGTTCATAAAAACTAGATGCCCACATGTCTTCACAGATGAGCACGCCGTAGGCTTTATCAAAAATGTTTAAAACTCTACTCTTACTTCCTTTAGTGAAGTATTTCTTTTCATCGAAGATATCATAATTTGGTAATAATCTTTTAGTGTATACAGGTGTGAGCCCTTTTGCTTTATCTCCAAATTGATAGATAACATTTAATATTTTTTTAGGTATTCTGTTTTTTGTAAGGGTGTAGTGAAGACCTCCAAAGAGAATACAGGCTTTTTTGGTATTTATGTTTTCTTCTAGCCAAGAATTAAGTTTATCAAGAAACTTGAGATACTCATGTACAAATGACTTTTGTAGGCAAAGATCCTGTAGGGGGTAGCCTGTTAAAAAGAGTTCAGGAAAGATATGAATTCCAGTGCTCTTTTTATCAAAATGTTCTCGAATATATGTAAAAATTCCCTCAAAGTCAGCGATTTTGTGGTGTGTTTGGTGTAAAGTGATCTGCATTTCGATAAAACCTCTATATCAACGTTGACACTTAGCGCCTTAAAAGGCATATTTGGCTCAATTTTTTTAATTATAACATGTCTTTAGGTAATTTAATATGAACAAAAATAAGGTAATGGTTATTGGGGCCGGACTTGCTGGATGTGATGCAAGTTATTTTCTAGCTTCGAACGGAATTGAGGTTGTTTTAGTCGAATGTAAAGGTATTGAAAAAAATCCAGCTCAAAAGCTTAATACTTTTGCTGAACTGGTATGTACCAACTCTTTAAAGTCAAAAGATCCTAGTTCAGCACATGGTCTACTTAAAGTTGAGATGAATAAATTGGGCTCACTTATTTTAGACTCTGCCAATGAAGCTGCTGTTCCAGCTGGAGATGCCCTGGCCGTAGATAGAGAGCAATTTTCAGGGCTAGTTACTTCTAGAATCTCAGAGCACCATCTCATTACAAAAATAGAACGAGAAGCTGAAGACCCAATTGCTTTGATGAAAGAGTTTAATTGTGATTATGTTTTAGTTGCTACAGGTCCTTTAACTACAGATAAGCTTTCTTCATGGATTCAATCAGAAATATCACATGATGATTTTTATTTTTATGATGCCATTGCTCCAGTAGTTGATGCTGATTCTCTAGACTATAGTAAACTTTATTATAAAGACAGACATAAGCCAGCGACAGAATCTGCTGATTATCTCAATGCTCCCATGTCAGAAGAAGAGTATTATAAATTTATTGAAGAGCTCGTTATGGCCACTAAAGTTCAACCTAAAGATTTTGAAGAATATCGGTTTTTCGAAGCTTGTCTTCCAATTGATCTTATGGCCGAAAGAGGTAAAGATACTCCTCGGTTTTCTTGTATGAAACCAATTGGTCTTGAAAGAGATGAAGATGAAAAAAGACCTTTTGCTGTTGTTCAGTTGCGAAAAGAAAATCTTCTTGGTTCAGCTTTTAATTTAGTTGGTTTCCAAACTCGATTAACATATCCAGAGCAGAAGAGAGTTTTTAATATGATTCCAGGTTTTGAAAATGCACAATATATTCACCTTGGATCTGTACATAGAAATTCATTTCTTAATGCGAGAAAGCTTTTGAACTGGGATTTAAGTTCAAAAAAATATCCGGAACTCTTTTTTGCCGGACAAATGACTGGAGTTGAGGGCTATACGGAAAGTGCTAGTTGCGGCCTTTATGTTGCTCATCAAATTCTTAAGCGTATCCAAGGTGAGGAGTTTAAACCATGGCCAGTTGAAACAGCGATGGGAGCACTTATTAATTATATTATGACCTGTGAAAAACCGACACCATCAAATATTAATTTTGGTCTTATTCCCCCTGTCAGTCTTAATAAAGAGCAGAGACGCCAGAGAAAACGTAAAAAAATTAAAAAGGAGCTTGCCTCGAAAAGAGCTGTTGAAGTTTTTGATAAATTTTTTACAGGAGAAGAGGCACAAATTTGATAGGTTTTGTACTCGTTCTTTTAGCATGTCTTCTGTGGGCAGTAGATACTTTAATTCGTTACCCTATGGTCAATGAAGGAGTTCCTTCATTTTCTATTGTATTTTATGAGCATTTATTTCTAACAACCATGGTTAGTCTCCTTTTTAGACAGGCCATAAAAAAGCTTTGGAAAATGCCTCGAAAGGACTTCATTAATTTTCTTATTATAGGAACAGGAGGCTCTGCACTGGCAACACTTGCTTTTACTCAGGCATTTAATACTTTAAATCCTTCATTAGTTATACTCCTTCAAAAATTTCAACCAGTGGTTGCCATTTTTTTTGCCCATTATATTTTAGACGAAAAAATTAAAGGAGTATTTGTTTTTTGGGCCACTATTTGTCTTATAGGAGCTGTACTGATTAGTTATGAAGACTTTTTACATCTTTATAATCTTAATCGGCCGTGGATAGATATCATAGTAACTGAAGGATCTTTGCAGGGTTATTTATGTGTTGCATTCTCTGTCTTAGGTTGGGGAGCATCTACAGTTTATGGAAAAAAACTATTAAAAGAAGGCTATAAAGATAATGAAGTCATGAGTGGAAGATTTCTTTTTGGATTTTTAGGACTTTTACCTTTCTTACCATTCCAGTCAACAATTTTCACTCATTCTTTCAATATTTATAGAAACGTTTTTTTAATGGTGCTTGTCTCTGGGCTTTTAGCCATGTATCTTTATTATCATGGGCTAAGAAAATTGTCGGCACGAGCATGTTCTCTTACTGAGCTCTCATTTCCATTTATGGCGGTGATTGTAAATTGGATATTTCTCGGAGCTCAATTAAGTCTTATTCAATTAGCTGGAGGAGCATTATTATTAATAGGTTCTTTTATTATTCAATTCAGAAGATATTAATTGCCTTTATATTTATCTCGCAGGCATATGGCTCAGTTGATTTCGCAGATAAAAGTTCTTTAGAAAATATTACTCAAAATGTAAAAGTTTATTTTGCTGACCCAGCTGAAAATTTTGATCCTCATAAGAATATAATTCCTAGTTATTTTGAAGGAAATCCAAGTAATGCTTTAAAAGTAGAGTATACAGATGATCATATTTGGGGAAAGATTGATTTCATTAATACAGGTGATAAAGAAATTACAAAAATTCTTTTTTTTGACTCTGCCTTAACAGGCTTTTTAAGGTTTTTTTGGAAAGGAGCAACCTACAATACAGGAAGTTCTGTACCTATGCATAAAAGAATTATTCAATCGAGCCTAATGGGA
>CAYFHZ010000275.1:0-5063 GCA_964342535.1 uncultured Bacteriovoracaceae bacterium
TAATTGTATTTTAGTTATTACTTACTCTCCCACAACAGCTACAACAAATAGTGCAACTCTAACGTTAAGCTACGATGATGGAAATACAGTTCAAAACATTACTAAATCCTTAACAGGAACTGGTACCAGTGATCCTCCAACCAAAACTTTTGTCTCTGGCTCAACAGGTATTATTACTGGAGATTGCATCCCATTTACTATTTATGCTTATACTGATGAGAATAATGCATCAAATGTTTCCTCAAATGAAACAATTAATCTAACTGTTAATAATGGAACAGGTACATTTTATTCCGATGGAACCTGTACAACCAGTACTAGTTCCATAACAATTAATTCAGGTAGTTCATCTCAACTTATTTACTTCTTAACATCAACTACTAATCAAAATTTAACATTAATTTTTAATGCGAGTACTCTGGAGAATACTTCTAAACTTGTTATTTCATCTAATGAACCTGTTGATATAAATGTTAGTATGCCAAGTGAGATTATTACTGATGAGTGCTCCCAATTTGAAGTAAGTTTATTAGACTCAAATGGAGTTAAAACTGGTTCAGCTAGCTCACAAACGATCAATATTTCAGCAAGTGGTGATGAAGTTTTTTATAATGATTCGTATTGTACTGGCGTTATCTCTTCTATAAATTTTGATGCATATGAAGGAACAAAGAATATATATGTAAAGAACTCTACTGTAGAAACAGATACCATTACTTTTTCTGATAATGCTCTGACCCTGACTTCAGCCGTAAGCTCCGTAGATTTTGTATCAACCCTTACTTGGTGGGATTTAAGTTGGTTAAAAAGAAATAATATTTTAGTTAATAATATAGACCAAGCAGTAACCTTTACTGATATGCCTGTTCTTATTAAAATTAGTAGTTCCAATATTGACTATAACGATTTCCAATCCGATGGTAGTGATATTCGTTTTACACTTGATGACCATTTAACAGTTTTATCCCATAACATAGAGACTTGGAATACCTCCGGAGATAGCTATGTATGGGTTAAAATACCAAGTATTACAGCGAGTACAGAACTTACTATTTTTATGTATTATGATAATTCTGCAGCACTAGACTCCAGTAGCAGCTCTAGTGTGTTCACAAATTACGACGGTGTATGGAATATGGACAAGTCTGGAAGTGACTATATTGATTCAACAGGCTCAGGTAAAGATGCTTCTCCTATAGGTAGCATTACAGATACTTCTGGACCCATTGGAAATAGCACCTCTTTTGATGGAAGCTCTGAGCTTGATACCGGCTATGGCCTTGAGCAAATTATTGGAAAAACTTCAACACTTTCGTTATGGATGAAAACAACACAGGTTGGAAATAATACCAATTGGGTCGCTCCCGGAATAACTGGAGTTGAGGAAGCTGGAGGTGCAAATGATATTTTCTTTGGCTTTATTAGATCTGATGGCTCTATTGCTGTTAATAGTGGAAATACAGCAGCAACTGCATCTAACTTTATAGTAAACGATAATAACTGGAGGCATGTTACCATTCAAAGAAATGAAACTACAGGTGAGGTCAAATTTTATGTAAATGGAGTTTTAAACTCTACAGGAACTTCTGATACTGGATATAAATCTACATCATTTTCAAGTTTCGGGGTTATTGCCGACACAGGGGGAAGTCCTGTTTACTACACTGGAGAAATGGATAGCATTAGACTTACAAGTTCTTATTTAGACCCAGAAATTGTCAAAGCTGAATTCAAGTTTCAAGCTAATACTCATATAACAATTGGAAATCAAGATTCTCAGTAAAATTAGACTTTAACCTTCAAGGAAGTATATAATATATATATGAAAGTATTCATTTATATATTATATATTTCGACAAGCTTTGCTGGCGAGCTAGAACGCAGACTAGAACTGTATGGACTCACAGAAACAAAAGAACCCATTCTTTATAATTCATTAATCGAACATGATGATACAATAATACATGATTTACAAAAAGACATCAAAACTCAATATATCCCCAAAGTTCAAGAAACTCTAGGTGAATGTCATTCTACTAATTGCCTTCAAGATAATGGCAATTATCTAAGTCTAAACACCAGTCAAGGTAATATATGTCTTCCTTATACTCAATGTGGGTTTTATCATTGCATGGAAAATAAATATAAATGTCTTAATGAGGGTGTTAATTATTTTACTCATTTAGCATTTCCAACATGTTCACAATATACCCAAAATATTAAGAAAAATTACTTTTCTCAACAAGGTTATGAATGGATTTATTCAGTCATGGTCTGTTTACAAAAAGGTCTTGTTGATGAGTGTGAGGTTAAAAGTAATTGCACTAAGGAATCCCAAAAAGAATCTTGTAATTATATTACTGAGTTCACCCTTAATTTTCATCCAGGTTGTTACCTCAATTCCGGTATAGGAGTATGTAAGCTCCCTTTAAAAGATAAAATAAATATATTTCGGACGGTTAGTAAGTACCTGACGCCAAGAGAAAGACAAGAAGCGATTGAAGTAGTTAAAACTTGTATCAAGCAAGGGTTTTAATCCTATAAACTTTGCTTACTTACTTTTAGTATGATTTTAAATTGCAAGGTTTAGTTTTTAAATCAGGGGAAACTATGAAATATATTTTAGCAATATAATTACTTTTTACAATTAACCTATACGCACAAGATGTTCAAAAATCATGCGAAGTTTTTTTTATCAAAAAACTATCAACGACTACTCTGGTGAATGCAAGGATTTAATTAATCAAGCAGTAATTGAACATGATTGTAATCAAGCTGAAATTAAAAACAAAACTAAATATGCTATTAAAAGAATCATTCTTGATTCTACTGAATTTTGTAAAATAGAATCATTTAATGGTTATTATTCAATAATGAAAGATGATATGATCGAGCCACCTGTTGCTACAATCTTTTTTCCAGATGGGACTACTAGTTAAAAAAAGTCATAAAAAAACCCTTGAATTATTCAAGGGTTTTAGAGTTTAAATATATATTTTGATTAAGCTAGAAAAAGGTTAACAATACGATTTAAAAATCTTTGAACCATTGTTAATTGTGGAACAACTTCAACCTCGGCTTCAACCTCAACTGCTACTTCTTGCTGAGTTTCAACTTCAATAACTTCCTCAACAACTGTCTCTGATTCACTAAGTAATGATTCCCCTTTTACATAAGGAAGAACCGCTGAAATTAGAGTTACATCCTCACCACGTCCAGCTTCGTTACCAATAACATTTGAAATTCGGCAACCTAATTCAGAATTCATTACGTAATCTTGATCACCTCTAACTAAAATTCCTTCAACGATTCCCGTACTAGCATTGAACACTGCAGATCCTGAGTTTCCACCATAAGTATCTAAGTTCGCATCAAAGTACACATCATTAACAGATCTTATACTTGCTCCATCTGCAATCTTGGTAGGAAGACCTGTTGGGTGACCAATAACAACAATTTCATCTCCCACTGAAGGCTTACCTGAAGTTCTTAATTTAAGTGGCTCTCTGTCTTCAACATCTCTATCCAGTTCAATTACAGCGTAATCATTTTGTGTTTCCATGTCTAAAACTTGAGAGATGATTTTTTTGCAAGAATAAATCTTCGATTTATCCACAACAACTTCTGACTCGTCTGAGTAATCAACTTTATAATCAAAAACCCATGAGAATGAATCACACTTAAGCTGTGTCGTCATACAGTGACCAGCAGTTACAAGTAAATTCTTTCCAACTAAAAACCCTGAGCAATTAGCAGCAGCTGGTTGCTTAGCAAAAGGCTCAGATGAACATACACCCATTTGCTCTAAAGTTGTTCCTTTTATAACAACTTCATCAGAATTTAACTCCTCTAATTTATATGTTGAAATCATGGCAGCAGTAGATTCTGCTAAAAGAGAATAAAGAGCATTTGAATTAATTGGTTCAACTCTATTATCATCTCCGTAGATTACTTTTGTTCCCGCTTGAACTCCCGTCAAGCTGGTAAGAACACTTAAACCTAACATCCATTTTTTCATACCCTTCTCCCTTGTGTATCGGCCTCTCAATTGCCTCTCAGCGCATAATGGCCTTTAGGGAGGCCATCTACAACTAATAAAATCTTACATCTCCACTCAGGTATTTACGACATTTCGCACCTCCCTACGCGCGAAGCGCAAAGAGCATGAAATCATTAAATTTTATTATGTCTAATTTTAGAACCTGGAAATCTGTGACCTGATATCTTACCAAGATATGTCGTCTGAATTTTCCTAATAGATGCTAATCTTTCTTCAGCTAAAACATCTGTAGCTTTATTAACTGGGATATTTCTTTCTTCTGAGAGTTTATAAATCTTAAGTGTAGTATCATAAATTTTATCAATCATTCTTCTGGATTTATAATCATTCCACCCTTCAAATTCGATAGATACATTCATAAGGCCACCGGCATTAATTAAATAATCTGGAGAATATAAAATTCCTCTTTCTCTTAAAATTTCACCATGCTTATCTTCTTTCAGTTGATTATTAGCTGCTCCATTTACTATTTTACATTTTAGCAGCTCTACAGTTTCATCATTAATTGTTGCTCCTAAAGCACAAGGAGCATAAACATCCATTTCTTCTGAGTAAAAATTCTCAGGCGCTATAAAAGTAGAATTTGGAAATGCGTTTTTCATTTTTTGAATATTTTCTTCACCGATATCTGTAAACTTAATATCCGCCCCAGCTTCAGTTACAAGTTTTGCAAGTTCAAATCCTACAGATCCTACCCCTTGGATACCTACAATTTTTCCTTTCAATGAATCTCTAGATCCCCATGTTTTAGTTGCAGCAGCTTCCATACCTTTAAATACACCTAGTGCTGTATAAGGCGCTGGGTTACCTGATCCACCATGAGCTTTCGCGATACCACATACGTAATTTGTTTCGGTATACACATGGTCAATATCTTGAACAGAAATGTTAACATCTTCTGCCGTGATATACCTTCCGTTTAATGACTCTATATATCTTCCGTATGCTCTAAATAAAGCTTCTGATTTATCTTTTTTTGGATCACCAATAATTACTGCCTTTC
>CAYFHZ010000276.1:0-5048 GCA_964342535.1 uncultured Bacteriovoracaceae bacterium
TGAATTTCGATAGGTAATACTTCCGCCATGGAGCCTTACTATGTGATTGGCACTTGATAGGCCAATCCCTAAACCATTTTTCTTATTAGATTTTCCTCTTCCTTGGAGATAGAGAGAAACCATCTCTTCTTTTATCCCTTTTCCATCATCTGAAACAGTAATGGACACTTCTTTTCCAATTTTATTGACTGCAACCTCAACGATGCTTTTAGCTTCTTCGATCGCATTTACGACTAAATTACTAATGGCACGTCCTAGCATCATATTATCGTGGGCCAATTTCTTTATATCTGAATCAAACTTTTCAACGACTTCAATATTTTCATAATTGGCCATGGCCATCTGAGCTTGACCTGTTGCTCTTGTTATAGATTTTTTAAGATCAAAATCATCTGCTTTAACTTCAACTTTTAAATTTCCCTTAGAGGCCTTAACTTGATAAAGAATTTGCTCTGCAATTTCAGATACTCTTGTTTTGGCAAAGTCTTTCTTATTTTGTGGAATATTGTCTTTGTTGATAATTTTAGTCATTTGTTTCAACGCTGCTACAGGTGTATGTAGGTCGTGAATCAACTTTTTATAGGCATTGATTGTTAATTCTTTTGCCTTTGTTTCAGCAAGTTTATCATTGCTTTCTTTTAGCTTTGTAT
Organism: uncultured Bacteriovoracaceae bacterium; assembly: GCA_964342535.1. Taxonomy (GTDB): domain Bacteria; phylum Bdellovibrionota; class Bacteriovoracia; order Bacteriovoracales; family Bacteriovoracaceae. Next base: position 651 of record CAYFHZ010000276.1, read on the forward strand.
TAGTGCTGATAATAGCATTATGAATATTTTCTAGTTCTTTTATTTTCTGATTGCTTTGAAATCCTAGGTCACCAAATTCATTAAGGCCGTAAATGCTCTTTTCAAGCTCTTGAATTGGTTCAATTGATTTTTGTGCAGTTTGAATAATTCTTGAAGCAAAAATATTTAATATCAAAAAGATCAAAATAAATACCAATATGCTAACAGCAATAACTAGGCTCAATAGAGTAGTTGTAGGATTGTAGAGGATGATCTTAGCTCTTAAGTTTTGTGGTCCATTTTCTCTTTTGACAATTTCTTTGCTGATCAAATTAGCGAATGTAAGTTTACTGTCGATACCAAAAATCGAATTCCCATTATCAATTATGTTTTTTCCTATAATTGTTGTATCTCCACTTGTGGCAATAATGGAGTCGGTTTGCACAATATCTATTTGTACTGATTTTTCTTTTGCTACTGAATTAATAAATCTTTGAAGCTCTGGTCTATCTTGTGTTTCAATTAATGTTGATACATGAGGTGCTATGGCCTTGATAAAGGATTGATCACTTGAAGAGTAAAAAACAAGTAAGCTATATGCCGTGATAATGGCGGTAATTATTGATAGGCCCATCGGAATAGCAATTCTATAAGGCAAAAGCTTCTTTGATAGAAAATCTTTAAAGGATAAAGTTGTTTTACTCACTTTTTTCCTCCTTAAGACAATTTGAATCAAAGCTTACTTTTCTATAATCAATATATGCAACAGCAAGTAGGTTTGGTTTAAAGTCTCTAACACATTTATGAATCCAATAATGAGGTCTTGAATGAAAGAGATTCGCTGTAAGAGCTAGGTCATTTACTCTAGCGGCTAATTTATAGTAGACTTCATATCTTTTGATTCTATCTTGTAACCCTCTAGCTTCTTTCAATAGAGAATCAATCGTCTTGTCTTTGATCCCACTAAAGTTATCTGGATTATTAGAGGCAAAATTATTCAGTAAAAACTCTGTATCTGGATAATCGACATTCATAGCAACTAAAAAGCTTTGAAGAGTTTTGTCTTCATATCCCTTCATCATCTCAGCCCAAGGCATGAGTTTAGTTTTAATCTTCCACCCCTTATATTTTAGATCAGACTCAAAGAACTTTGCTATTTCTTTAGCCTTATCCAACTCTCTAGGAATTGTGATTGTAATAGGAGAGTGAGAAGGAACCTTAAAAGTATTATTCTCAATTCTTTTAGAGATATGTCCCGGAAATCCCTCTGGGATATAACCATTAGCCTTAGCTGCATTTGGATAAAACTTTTGTCTGAAAGCTTCGTTATCAATCGAAGTTTTAAAAGCCTTTCTTACTTCTAAATCATTAAAAGGAGCTTTTCTAGAGTTGAACCCAATTATCCATGTGTCAGCGATAACGGTATTGATATCTTGTCCTTTCTTAAAAACATCTTCCATTCCAGATAATGGAAAGCTAGATAGATCATGAACGTTACCAGTTAAGGCTTTTTTCATTGCAGTCCCTTGATCTAAAGCTAGAAGTGAAAGCTTTTTTATTTTTGGCGTAGTTCCGTGATAGTTTTTATGGATTGAAAGTCTGATTGTATCTTTAGATATTAAATTAACCTTGAAAGGCCCAACTCCAACTGGATTTTTAAAGAAATCTTTGTCTTTAAGTAAAATTGCTGGAAGTATTTTCGCTGTCCCACCGGCTAATACATATAGGATAGGTGGAAAGGGACTTTTGAGTTTTATTTGAACTGTATGATTATCAATTGCTTTTATCCCACTGAGATATGATTTTTTCCCAGAGTGGTAAGCCCCTGCACCTTCAATCATGTCATAATATTTATAAATCTTACTTTCTGGAGCTAAGTATCTACTAAGAGAGACTACAACATCATTAGCAGTAACTTGATCACCATTATGAAATTGCGCCTTTCTGTTAAGATTGAATGTAATGGTCTTCCCATCTTCACTTGTTTTCCAAGACTGTGCAATTCCAGCTTGGAGACCAAAGTTATCTGTAAATCTTAGAAGACCTTCATAAACCAGCTCAGAAAATATCAAAGATGCACCGTCATTCATCTGAGCCGGGTCATATGTTACTGGCAATGAGAATACGGCCTTAACATAAGTCTTTTCTACATGGTCTGTAGGCACAGAAGATTGTTGGTGATAAAAGACACCCAAACTTGCTAATGATAAAAATGTCATGGCGAGTATAAACCTTTTCAAATTTCCCCCAATGGCCAAAAGCCTTTTCACAAAAGCTAATGAGCAACACCCATGCCAGTTTTTAAAGCACGACACAGAGAGTAATACAATCTTTGTTTACGACAAAACGCAAATTGGATATGTAATAATTTCAGGTCTTTAGAAAACCTAAAGACAAAAAGACCCTAAAATGCTGGAAAAACGTGATCTTGAGAGCAGAAAAACTATCGCAGCCGCGCGATACTTTAAACTATCGCATGCGATACTTTTTGCGATACTTTTCTAAATTTGGCCTATTTCATCCTGACATTGAAACTTTCAATTTGTTTTCAATCTCCACATCTATTTGAAAAATATAGTCCCTGACTAAATAATTTACATATAAATAGTACATCAGTTGATTGAATATTGTGTGCGGCGCGTTATTTTGTGTTAAATTTTTCTTGTATTAAGAAAATGAATTTATGAACAACGGTTATTAAAAAACCATTACTCATCTGAACAGGAGAACTTAATGAAAGTATTTCCAACACGAAAGGTAGTTAAGAGTACAAATATGAAAAATCTAATTCTAACCACCTTTATTTTGTTAATGAGCTGTCAATATGTGAATGCCAAAGATAGATGCACCATAGGTGGTTTAGCTCAAACAGAAGTCACAGAACATGAATATTTCGAATTGAAATATAAACATGACGATTTAATCGAAGAAAGTTTAACAAATTTCTGTAGACAAAATGTTCAATTAAGATATTTGAACACAAAGATTGACTTTAATAAACCAAATCACAAAACTAAATGCAAATTCTCAAACTCTGATATTTATACTTATGAAAGTCTAGTTAACACTATTCATTCAGAAATTGTAAGTGGACTCGAAGTCGGCGATCCAGATAGAAGAGCCATCACAGCTCCATGGCAATCTTCGTTATTAAGTACCTCTGAATCCAGAAATAGCGCTATAAAAAAAGTAGAAGAATTAGCTAATTTCGAAGCTCCGAAGAGAAAAAGTCATCAGTTTCCATTATTTAATTCTTATGATGATAGTTCAAAAAATCTAAGTGATGTACTCAATGGATTAACAAAATACTCTGAGAATATGAATGGTTACAAAATAAAGAATCAAATGAAAGAAGAGTCTGGGCGACTTTACTTATGTAATAAGTATCTCAGTATGAAAAACGTCTTTAGTTGTTCAAGTGCAATCTCTCTCCTACAAGATAAAATGACCCCTTTAATTTATAAAAATAGCCACTTCAAACATTACATGATTAGAGACGTAGACTTATGGCGATCTGTATTCTTCCACAAGGAGATTAAACCTCTAAAGTCTGCCGTAAAAAAACTTGTGGCTGATTTAGAAACTGCTTTAGCAGAAAACAAAATAGAAGATCAACAAAATATTTTTGATGACTTAGAATTATATTTGACTAGAGAGGGTATGAATAAACAAGACGCGACTGACCTCACTTGGAATGTTCTAGGACTATTTGGGAATACTGGTAGTAATCTTGTCTTACGTCTAAGAGAAGTAAATAATTCAGCTTCTCTGACCGAATTTGAAAGAAATCTATCTCAGCTCTTCACGATAGGATTTGGTATTGATTATAATAGAGCAAATGAAGGAATGAGTCTTTATACAATACCGCAAAAAATCAGTAGTTCATGCGATAACGCAAAGTCATACCATTTTTGGAAATCTGGTTTTTTAACAAGATATCTTTTAAAGAAAGGATATAATCAAGAAGTAAGTCTGTATGCTCCTTACATAGCCTCTATTGGATACCAAATGAAAAGATCTTTGGTGAATGGTGAAGTTAACCAGAAGCGTTCAATTTTGAGTTATGACCAAATTGATCCCTTAACAGTTACCATACGAAGCGATTTACACTTTGCAGCAGCTGGATCACTCTTTGCAGCCAACACAAATAGAAATTTCAAAAGCTCTCTTGATAATGCAATGATTAAATCTTTCCAAGAAGTTAGCTACCAGAAAAGAGTATCATCTAGTGAGCTAAAAAGGAAAAACATAGTTGAGCAAATTTCAATTTTTGAAAGTTTATTTCAACCAAAGAAAATTTTTGAGAATGTAAAATCTCTTTTGGACTAATTTATAATTAGTTCTCTACGAAATAAATAATTAAAAAACCTAGGTTTTTAGAACAACAAAAATCGATATGGCATATTTGCAAAATATGGC
>CAYFHZ010000277.1:0-5003 GCA_964342535.1 uncultured Bacteriovoracaceae bacterium
TAAGGTAAAATTTAAAGAGGTTACACAAACCCTTTAAATTAGGTGAAACATTGTTAGCATTTAGATTTTTAAGTCTTACTTTACTATTTATATCATGTGCTTCTCAACCCATAAGAAGGGGAGGAAGTGGTTATACCAACCAAGCAAGGTCTACCAATGGTAATCTTGCGATGAATACGTTTAGCCCCGTTAAAAAGAAAATTGCTTTACTGAAACTTTTTAATGAATCTCCTTTTGGAAAAGAAGACTTGGCCATTGTTGCTACTGAAGAACTAAGAAGAGAGCTTGCTAGAACCAGAGACTTTGTCATTGATCCAGAAGCGAGTGCTATGTTTGGTAGCTCAAAAGAGATTTATTCTGGCGGGGGATTAAAACTAGCGCAGCTATCACGTAAGGCTAAATTATCAGGAGTTAATCTCGTCGTATTTGGAAGAATTTCAGAAGCTAGAGTGCGACAAAAAACAGATGAAATAGGATTTGTTAGGAAAACAAAATCCTATGCTGAAAGTGTTGTTGAACTAAGAGTTTTTGATGTCCTCGCTAATAAAGAAATTTTTTCAGAAAAAGTAGATGGAAATATTAATGACTCTACATTTAGATTCTTTATGAGTGAAAGAGATGCTCATATGGATTATAGAAGAAGTCTTTTAAGATACTCCGTTAAAGTTGCCGTAAGAAAACTCATTCCAAGGGTTAATAAATTAGGTGAAAGACTTGATTGGACTGGCCGAGTTGCAAGAATTATTGGCTCAAAAGTCTATATCAATGCCGGAAGACAATCAGGATTAAATGTAGGCGATATTTTAAAGATTATGACTGAAGGTGAAGAAATCTTTGATCCAGAATCTGGAGCTTTATTAGGTGTTAGTAAGGGGCAAGTCAAAGGGACTTTGGAAGTGATTGATTATTTTGGAGCTGATGGTTCGGTGACAATCCTTCACTCTGGCGGATCTGTAACAGAAGGTGATTTTGTTCAATTATATTAAGGGCCTTAGCTAGAAGGCCCTTGAAATATTACAGTTGATCTGCATTTGATGAATTATCTTCTTTAGATATGTTTCTATTTATTTTTTCAGAATTATTTCTCTCTTCTATATATTGTTCCATCCCCACAGCATTAATTTTTGTATCAGTAATTTCAGCGACATCATTTCCTTTAAGACTCTTTAACCAAGTATTAATTTTGTCTTGTGTTTTTTTAATCGCAGCCGACTTTGCTGACTCTAACATCGCTTCTACTTGCTCATCTCTCATATGAAAGATGCGAAGATAATAAATTTTTGTAGATGTAAGTATTTTTACTTCATCTACAGAATCATCATGGTAATCTAAACTACCAGGGGAATTCTTAGCTGAATCCCATATTTCAAATTTCTTAAGCTCCTCTTTAGTTACTTTGAGAGACTTAAATTCTTCATTATCTAACTCTAGAGTTAAGTCAACTCCCCATTTTCCAGGAAGGCCTTGGTGATAAAAATCTTGAAATAAAGCAATTAGTCTTTCTTTTGTTGAAGCTGGTACAAAGCATGATCTAGGAGATGGACAAGATTTCTTGAGCTTATCTTCATTTTTGAGATGATTGTAAACTTGCTCCATAACTTCGCTTAGTGTAGTGTTGTAGTAACGGATGTTGACCTCTCTAAGTATGTAGTTAATTCTCTGAAAAGTTTCAGCCTCTGAGACATTTTCATTTAATAGTTTTTGAAATTCTGAAATATCAAAATGAATATAGTTAAGACATGATTTAAATTCGTCTAAAAAAGCTCGGTTTGTATCCAAAATTGTATTGTCAAGGTTAAATGAACTTGAACATTTTAAATGATTTTGAAACTTTTGGTTGTTTAAAATAGCATTGGCAATCTGAAGGTTTCGCTGCTTTTGTGCTTCCACTTCATCATGAACTCTTTTAGTATTATCAGCTAATGTACTATTATAAAAATCTATTAGTTCTTGGTTTTTAAAGTTCCTATACTTCATAAGTACAGTTTGACCAGAAATACTCGCAGGCTTAATAATATCATCTTTAACTTCATATATGATTCGGTTAACCTCAACTGAGTTTTCTTTACTTAGGAAAGGTACACCAAAGGCATCCTCTAAAGTAATACCGTGATGTATACCTGATTCACTGTAATAAATGTATGGGGCATTATAATATTCATGTGCTGAAATGAGATATGGGTTAGTTTCTGTTCCGCTATCAGTTAAAGCAAAAGCTGATTGTATAAGCATAGGTATAAGAAATAATAGTTTTTTCATGGCATTCCCCTTTAAAGTTAATACATTTAATAAAGCAAAGGGCATGCCAAGTTTGACGATGTTATTGATTAGAAATGTGGTGAAAATTAAATAGAATTTATACAGTGTTAAATTATTTTACAGTTTTTCTCCCAATAATTTCGTACAAAAATGTGGAATTTAACTTTTTTTATATGTGTTTTCAGTAAGATACATATAAAACAGTACGAAAATTTTGCACAGCAGTATCTTTTAAGCTGGTTTTCTGGTTAATATCTGGACCTCAATTACCAAAGGGCCGATAAATGAAAATGACTAAGACTATTTTGACTGCTGGATTATCAACAATGCTACTCGCTGGTTGTGCTCCTAAAAAATCAGATTCTGATGTGGCAAGTTCACCAACTGAATTACAGCCAAGCTCAGATACTCCAACAACGACTGAGAGTATACCTGACACAACTGAGACAATTGTTCAAAACCTCCAAACTGAAATGAAAAAAGTAGAGCAATCACCCTCTCTCACAGTTATTCTGGTATTAAAAGGAGATGTTCAAAAAACGATTGCAACAATCAAGAAACGTGAAGGAAAAGTCGTTTATGATCCAAATAATGGATATAGCTCTAGTATTCCATTTATCATTGCAGAGCTTACTCCAGATATGATTAATGATATGTCTTTTATGTCTTCATTAAAGTTAAAAGCAGCCAGCATAGATAGTAAAATTTCGGAAAAGAAAATTATTCAAAATGAAGAAAGTATTCTAGCAGAGAACTATTCTGATTTTATTCCAACAGAATCAGTAAAAGTAGATGCTCTTGGTGAAAGAGATCAACTAGGAAAGGGTGTCACAGTTGCTGTTATTGATACTGGGATAGATGCATCTCATCCAGCTTTTGGTAATCGAGTTGTCTACTGGTATGATGGAACTCAAGAAACGAGAACAGAGCTTGCTAAACTTGAGACTGAAGAAAATACAGTTAAATTAAATGATAAAAAGATAACTCTTCCAAAAAGCCTAGAAGGATTTGATGGGGAAATATACGGAACTGTTATGAGTGAGAAAAAATATATCACTCAACTCGCTCAGGCCACTAGGTTTGGTAAAGGGTATCTAGATTTAAACTTTAATAATTCTTCAGATGACTTTAATGTATTAGTTACTAAAAAAGAAAATGAATTAAAAGTTTATTTTGATGTAGATGCTGATGGTGAATTCAATGAAGAAGAATCCAAAGCTTTAATTGATTATAATGAAACAACTTATGATAATAGAGCTGAAGGAATGGTTAATTTCCCTTCTCGTAATAATCCTATTGCATACCCAGTTCTCCTTGAAAATGAAAGTGATACTCTTTATATTAATCTTGGAAGACCTGAAGGATCTCACGGAACTCACGTAGCTGGAATTATTGCGGCCAATGAACCAGAGAAAAAACTTCTTGGTGCTGCTCCTCAAGCAGATTTAATGAGCTTAAGAGTTTGTTCTGGAATATCATGTACAGACTCAGCGATTATCAAAGGTTTATATAAAGCTTTCTATAATGGAAAAGTAATACCTGATGTTGTGAATATTTCACTTGGATCTCATGAGCAAGATTCACCGGGTGTATATCCATATATCTTTAATGATCTATCAGCTAAATTTGGTACGATCTTCTTTATTTCTGCATCAAACTCAGGTCCTGGATTCAGAACTCTAAATCATTTTGGAAATTCTGGTGCTGTAGTCATGGTTGGTGCTAATGTTTCAAAGCAAACACTTTCAGATCAATATAACTTACCAGAAGGAACCTCTGTTAAAGATGAAAATTTACTTTTCTTTAGTTCTCTAGGTCCTAGTTATACTAGTGAAATGAAACCAAATATCGTAGCTCCAGGTGGAGCGATTGCTTCTATTCCTGCTGTGGGCGGATATATGGCCCAAATGAATGGAACTAGTATGTCATCACCACTTGCTGCTGGAGCGTTTGCATCTGTTCTTGCAAAAACAAGACAAGATGTTCCTGCAGAATTCGAAGCTATTGATACAATGAGAGCAAAAAACTTAGAAGGTACAAAAGTTGCAACTCAAACTCTTCTTCCATATGTTTATCTTATGAGAGATACTTTGATGAGAGGTGCAAAATCCTTAGAGGATTTAACACGTGTTCAACAAGGATATGGATTACTTCAAGCTGATAAAACATATGAGTTGCTTTCAGCTGAGCTTCCTAAACTTAATCAAAAAGAAATAGATTATTTTGAAATCGTTATTAATAACTTTGAACAAAGTTACGATCGATCAGGTTTTCCAAGTCCAATTCAGCCTTTTAAATTAACAGCCGGAGAGGATGGAGAAAGAACAAAAAGTTCTCTTGCAAATATTTTAGCAGCGGGAGTTGATGTTGAACTAGATCGAGTAGAGGTTCTTGATTCAAAAGGTGCCGTAAAACTATTAAGCGACAAAAGTAAAACAAACTATTTCTCAATGGTTGAACTTGGTGACTCTTCTGTTAAGGCCACTCAGTCACATGTTGCATTTAACAACTCTCGAAATAATTTTTTCTATAGTCAAAGAAGTTTAGATAAAATGGAAGTTGGAAAATCATATCTTGCTCATTATAAAATTCAACATAAAGGTGTTAATGTCGGAAATATTATTGATGTTGTTCATAAACCTTATAAACTTGAAGAAAATAAAGTAGATGTACCAGCGATTAGCACTGCTTTATCAAAAGTCAAAAAAGGTTTTGGTATTTCTAAAACTAAAATTGCAGCAAAT
>CAYFHZ010000278.1:0-4996 GCA_964342535.1 uncultured Bacteriovoracaceae bacterium
AGCTCTACCGCCGAGGAGCAAATAGAGTTAAATACCAAGTGAGAACGTGCAGTGATGAAACGTGTTCAGATGATCCAGAATGGAAAGGACCTGGTGGAGATGGAACCACTTATTTCTCAGAGTTATATAATAGATCAAGTGCTGATATAACGAATATGTTTTCATCTTGTGATGGAATTGGAGATGATCTTTGCAGTGACGGAGAATTTAGTCTTACAGGAAGTACTAAAGAAAACGCTTTTGAGTTTAACTTTATTGATAGCTTAATAAATAATTATAATGCTCTCACAGCAAGATACTTTCAATATAGAATCTTAATGGAAGCAGAAGATAATACAGCATGTGATGGAGAACCTTGTTTGCCATCAGTTTCAAGTATAAGTTTTGAAACGAGTAATGAGTATTATGACTCATCCCCAAGTGTAAAAACAGTTTCTCCAGTAAATATTATAAGTACAATACTAAGGGTAGAGGAAGAGGTGAGTGGAGGATGTAGTGTTAAGTATCAATTCTCAAAAGATGGATCAGATTTTTATTATTATGATTCAAAATGGATAGAAGCTTCAGATAGTGTAAGTGAAGCGAATACAGCGTCAGAGATAAGTACGAAGTTAAGAAATTTTATTACATCAGGTGAGCTGTATATGCGTGCTTATCTTATAAGTGATGGTTCTCAAGCTTGTGAACTTAGGAGTTTTAGTGTTATTCAATAAAACTCTCATTCTATTCTTTCTGACAGGTTGTGTTGGTATGAGTGACCAATTAGGAGAACTTTCTAATCATGATGATACATCACTTTTTTGTCCTGGAAATAGAAATGAAGAGGGCCTTTGCTTAGGTTCAGATCATGATGAAAAGTGGGATTTTACAACGGCATCTGATTATTCTTATAATGAGAATTTTGTAGAAGTTAGTTCAGGTCGCGCAGCTCTTAAAAAAATTGATTTAAGTTTTTCGGGAAGTGATTTTGAAGAAGGGACTCATGTGGGGACTTCTTTATCAAATAATAAACTAGAGATGAAGACAAAACTGACAGATGATGAGACCCATGTTGGAAATATTTTACCAGGAAAAAAAGATCTTTTACTAGGTTATTGGCGCTTTGACTCAGGTTGGGATGATAGCGGACCTCATAATATCATAACCACTTCTAGTGTAGGATCTAGTATCCTGTCAGATTCTATTATAGGTAGTGGGGCATCTGAGTATGATGGATTAGGGAGTACATATACCAGGATTGACAATATAAGTTCTTATTTTACTGATTTAACTAAGGGATCAATATCTCTTTGGGTAAATAGGGGGGGGACATCAGGTTGGCTTCTGTCTTTACTAGCAGATTCTGATAATTATATTCGCTTAGCATTTAATGACTCAGAAAATGGTCTGAGAATGATTTATAAGGCCGGAGGCTCTTTCAAATATACGGTCATTGATTTTTCTCACATTCCATTAGGGGCATGGAGTTATATTGTTTATACTTGGGACAAGTCTGCAACTGACCAACTAAAACTTTATATTAACGGTGAGTTAGTCTCTACATTTAATGGAATTGCTAACATTCAAGGGAGTATAACAGATGGAAGAATTGGTTCTTATTTTGAGGGAAAAGTAGATGAGGCCAGTATCTGGAGTGAAGCTTTAAGTGATTCTGATGTATTTGAATTATATAGAAAGCAGAAAAAGAATTTCACAGATTTATCTTCAGATTGGACACCTAAATGGGATAGTATTGTTGGATACTGGAAAATGGATGGGAATTGGAAAGACTCAACTATAAATAGTAATCATGGAGTTGCAAAAAATAATAATGGAACGAATGATAATTTACCAATTTTTAGTAGTGACTCTAAAGTTGGAAATTATGCAGGAGCATTTGATGATGATACGGCCTTTCAATATGTTGAAATACCAAATTCTGCTACTTTAGAAAATGTTCAAGAAAATAGCTATTCCTTTCAAGCTTGGTATTACCCAAACGATTTACCGAATAATACTGTAACCAGAAATGCATCACATGGAATTATAGTAAAAACCGGTTATCATAATGGTCTTTGTTATCAGTCAAATGGGCGCTTTTCATATCACTGGTGGGATAGCTTAGGAGCAAGTCAAACCATTTCAACAAGTGAAAAATACCCACCAGGAGAATATTATCATATTGTTGGTGTTACAAATTATGAAGAAGGATCATTAAATTTATATATTAATGGTAAGCTTGCTATAACAAAAGATATAACAGGAAAAAATATTAGAGAATATAATACGAGTGCTTTCAAAATTGGTTCTGCTGGTAATTCTTTAAGTGATTCAGTGGCTTCTTATTATGCTGATGGAAAAGTTGATGATGTGGCCATTTGGTCTAAGCCTTTAAACAAAGAAGAAGTACTAGATATATATAATAGGCAAAAACAAAAATACGCAGCATCTTATGAGTCACAAGTGATTGATTTAGCTTCCTTGCAAGATATATCAAATCTATCTAAAACTACAGACCTTCCATTTATGAAAGAACTTACTAAAAGCAGTGAAAGTTCATCCGATTACTCTTCGTTGAGTGGGGATTTGAGTAATGGGCTTGTGGGTTATTGGACATTAAACGAGATTACAGGCAACTCCGTAAATGACCTTTCAAGCTATGACAACATAGGCAAAACAGATAATTATTCTTTTCCTGCTCAGGTAAACACTGTGTCTAAAGCACATCAAGGAGTTTTAGAGAATTCATTTAGTTTCGATGGTTCATCATCCTTTATTTCTATTCCTTACTCAATAAGCCTTGAAAGTGCTAAAAACGACTTTACTTTCAGTACATGGGTTTCTCCGCTTTCAAACAGTTTAAAATCTGTTTTTAGGCTTGGGTCTGACATTGTTGGTGGTGGATGGGGATTTAATTTAACATGTAGTATTTCTGCATGTAGGGTCCTCTTAGTAACGACATCACCTATAGTACAAAGTAACTTATCTTTAGTTAACTTCGTAGAGAATAAAAAGTGGCATCATGTTTTGTTTACAAGAAATGGCACAGTTGCAACTCTTTATATTGATGGTGTTCCCCAAGTTACGCCTGATACAATTGTTTCAACACCAATAAGATATAATAATGAGAGTTTCTTCGCTACTAATGTAAATAGTGTAGGTTTTTCTAACTTTTATGAAGGCAAGATTGATGAAACAGGTATTTGGAATCGTTCTCTATCTGCTAGTGAAATTCAACAGCTCTACCGCCGAGGAGCAAATAGAGTTAAATACCAAGTGAGAACGTGCAGTGATGAAACGTGTTCAGATGATCCAGAATGGAAAGGACCTGGTGGAGATGGAACCACTTATTTCTCAGAGTTATATAATAGATCAAGTGCTGATATAACGAATATGTTTTCATCTTGTGATGGAATTGGAGATGATCTTTGCAGTGACGGAGAATTTAGTCTTACAGGAAGTACTAAAGAAAACGCTTTTGAGTTTAACTTTATTGATAGCTTAATAAATAATTATAATGCTCTCACAGCAAGATACTTTCAATATAGAATCTTAATGGAAGCAGAAGATAATACAGCATGTGATGGAGAACCTTGTTTGCCATCAGTTTCAAGTATAAGTTTTGAAACGAGTAATGAGTATTATGACTCATCCCCAAGTGTAAAAACAGTTTCTCCAGTAAATATTATAAGTACAATACTAAGGGTAGAGGAAGAGGTGAGTGGAGGATGTAGTGTTAAGTATCAATTCTCAAAAGATGGATCAGATTTTTATTATTATGATTCAAAATGGATAGAAGCTTCAGATAGTGTAAGCGAAGCGAATACAGCGTCAGAGATAAGTACGAAGTTAAGAAATTTTATGACATCAGGTGAGCTGTATATGCGTGCTTATCTGATAAGTGATGGTTCTCAAGCTTGTGAGCTCTCTAGTTTCAAAATTATACAATAGTTAATTTATTAAAGTGGCCAATTTGTTAATTTTTGAGATCATGATTAGTATGAAATTGGCTTTATTTTTTCTATATTCTTTTCCAACATTTTCTTTGGCTTCACAGCAAGCTGATTATCATTTTAAAAATACGAATATTCATTTAATAACATCATCACAAATTGTTGATTCAATCTCTGGAGGAGGGGTCTCTTTTTTAAATGGTAAAGTTAAGCTTCTTGCATCTCAGATAAACAATCATAGTATAGACAAATATCTCCTTAATTTAAAACGTACTAATGTAAGCTTTAAAAAGTTAAAAAATATAACCCTTGATGGTTATAAAGGAATTTTCATTGAGGAAAAATACAATGACAAAATGCATCTAAAGAAGGTGTTGCAAGTTAATAACGATATAACAATTATTGAGCTTGATTGTCGGACAGTAGATATAAAGTTATGTGCTCCCTATACATATCTTTTGGACTATTTAAGGTTTGTTGAGTAGTCGCAGTGGGTCAAGCTAGGCAAAAATGCCCGATTAACGTCTGTTAAGTCGTCATCATGTTTTTTTTGATAATCTTAGAATGGAGCTATTATATACAATAGTCTAATTGAACAGATTAAGGTAAGTTATAAATCTATGAAATTATATTGGGCAATATGTTTTTTAATCTTACTCGTTAGTTGTGGTGATCTTTTTCATAATGAGCAAAAAGACACTGATACTGAGTTTCAAGAATTTGCTACATGTGATCTTGATACAGATGCATTTAGTTATATTTTGGAAAAAAATATTAAGGGTGAGATTCTTTGTCTTAAAGAAAACTTAGAACTTTTTATTAATACAGTTGAAACGGATAAACCTGGGTATATTTCTAGAGAGGTTTTAAAAGAATTCATTGAATATGGCCCGATGGATATAGATAGTGAAGTTTTAGGACTTATAGATGCTGTATTTGATATGAGTCATATTATCCTTGGTACAGATAAAAATTATATTGAACAAAGTGATATGAATAGTTTGATAGACTTTCTTGTTTATTTTAATGAACATATCTGGAAGTCTTATAAGTATTTTGTTTCC
>CAYFHZ010000279.1:0-4996 GCA_964342535.1 uncultured Bacteriovoracaceae bacterium
AAGTATGTTATATTATTAGGGATTATGACAATGGAGTGTTATTGTGACTTATTCAAAATTTTTGCTAGAGCTTAAGAAAGTTCTATCATCAGATAAAGAAATTATTAACAAAATTATAGTTTTCACTGTGGTCTTAGGGGTTTTTGAATTAACAATCCCACTCTCAGTTCAAATAATTATTAATCGACTTTATAAAACATATTCATTCGAACCAATTATTTCGATTCTGTTTATTACACTTTTCTGCCTTATTATACTTAGCTTTACATTATTTATAAGGTTTAACTTAGTTGAAGTTATTCATAAATCCATCTTTGCAAAGGTAGCGACTAATATATCTGAATACTTTGATGATAAAGAAGATATCGCTTACTCCTTAAAATTTTTTGAAATATTCACTCTTAAAAAGTTTATAGCAAAATTTCTCACAGAGGGAATAAGTTTATTACTATCTTTAATACTAGGTTTTCTTATACTTTTCTTTTACCATCCATTTTTCGCTGCTCTCGCTTTATTTGTCGTTTTAAGTTTTATTATTTTACTTCGATTTTTTCATCGTCAAACAGCGGAAACATCTATTGCTGAGTCCGAAGCAAAATATAATGTGGCAAGAGAAATCAGTAATTCAATAATTGAAAAATCAAATAAACATGACGAAATAAGACATCTTACATCCAACTACTTAATTAAAAGACATGCACATTTTAAATACCTTCAGTTACATTACTTTTTTATATTACTTATTTTTATCATTTCACATATCATTCTTCTCGGGGGCGGAGGAGCTCTTGTTCTCTATGGAGAACTAACAATCGGCCAGCTTGTTGCGAGTGAATTAATTTTTTCTACTATCTTAATCGGTATTGCAAAATCAATTGATTATATAGAGACTTACTATGATACTTTAGCTGGCCTAGAAAAGATCAAGTTTATAAAAAATTACAAGCATCTCTCAAGTAAGCAATTATTCATTCCCTCATACAGAAAAAGATATTTTCTTACAAAAGCAAGTTTAGTTATATTTCCCATCCTACTTCTACTTACACCATGGGTTCAAACTTCAGAAGGATATGGTTCACTTACAACTTTAAAACCTGAAGAGAGAGTTCAAGAGATATCAGCCCTTGTTAAGGGAAGAATTGGTAGATGGTATGTAACTGAAGGACAAATTGTAGAGGAAGGTGATCCTATAGTTGAGATAGTAGATAATGATCCAAATTATTCTCAAAGACTTAAGGTAGATCGCGATGCTGCCTTTAAGAAATATCAAGCAGCAAAGATGGCGGCAGAGACAGCACTTCTTGACTTCAACAGACAAAATGAACTCTATAACCAAGGTCTAACGAGTAGAATAAAATTCGAAAAGGCTAAAATTAATTATCATAAATTGCTCGCAAGTGAAGCAGAATCAGCATCAAGTCTCGCCAAAACAGAAGTGAGCTTTGCTCGACAGCAAAGACAAGTTATAACTGCTCCGAGTAACGGTACTATACAACAACTCTATTCAGGCAACAGCTCAAGTCTTATCAAGGTCGGAACAAAACTTGCTGTTTTTGTTCCTCAGAGTACAAGTCCTGCGGTTGAACTATTTATTGATGGAAATGATATTCCTCTTATTCATAAGGGACGAAAAGTAAGACTGGAGTTTGAGGGTTTCCCTGCACTTCAGTTCAGTGGCTGGCCAAATTTTAGTTTTGGAACATTTGAGGGAGTTGTTATGTCTTTAGATTCTACTGCTTCAGCTGGTGGCAAGTTTAGAGTGATGGTAACACCTCTAAACTCTAATGACTGGCCAAGTGAAGGTATTTTGCGTAGAGGAAGTAAAGTCAGAGGTTGGATTCTTATGAACACAGTCAAAATTGGATATGAAGTTTGGCGACAATTTAATGGTTTTCCTGCTTTACCAGATGAAGTTGCACTTACTGCTGCAAAAGGTAAAAAAAATGAGAAATAGTATTATTTTTTTTATTTTTTGTACTCAAATAAGTTATGCGAACACCCTTAAGATTCAGGATTATTTACAAGCTGTTAAAGATCAATATCCATTAATCAAAATACAAAGAGATAAAATCGAAAAGCAACAAGGCAATTATCAAAAATCTAAGGGGGGCTTCGATACTTCCCTAACACTCTCATCCAAGAAGTATGCTCAAGGCTATTACGATATGGAGCAAAATGAAATTGCTTTTAACCGTAAATTACCGTTTGCTCATTCAAAAATACAAATTGGTCGAAGGCAAAGTGCTGGTGTAGCTCCTGTATATTATTCTGAAGCTCAAACTGACTCAAGTGGTGAGAACTTTATTAGGTTTCAAGCTAGCCTTCTAAGATACCGTGAAATTGATCCACAAAGATACAATCTTTATATGGCAAAGAATGAACTCAAAATACAAAAAGTTCAAAGTACATTGAAGCTCATGGATATCCTCACTAAGGCCAATACTTATTATTGGAAATGGGTTGTTGCTTATGAAAAATTACAAATATATAAAGATTTAGTAACTCTGAATAAAGACAGATTCAAGGCGATCGCTGGTAGAGTTAAAAAGAAAGATCTTGCAAAAATATATCTTACAGAGAGCGAACAATATTTGCTTTCATTTCAAGCTGAATTGGCCGATATTGAAGCAAAATATAATCAAAGTTTAAACTTCATATCACTCTACAATAATAATTTTAATTTCAAATCAAAACCAGAATATCAAATTGATCTTCCAATTTCTCATTCAAAAAATCTTCAAGTACATGACTTTTCTTGGAGGCCTGAAATTAAAATTTTAAAATATCTTCACGATCTAAGTGAGATCGCTATCACAAGTGAAGCACAAAAGCTTAAACCAAAACTTGATTTCACGATTTCCCATTATGACTCTCAGTTAGACTCTGACCAGCAATACGGAGATGAGACCTTAATAGGAATAAAACTCGAAATACCTATCGAAAGAGATCTTGGTAATGGTGCAATCGCGAAGGCAAAAGTTGAAAAAAATATTATTTCAACACAAATTCTACAGACGAGAAGAGAACTAAAAGCTTACGGAGAAAATTTAGAAAATAAAATTAATGGACTAGTTAAGGCAATTCATTTCAAATCAAAAGAGGTCAAAAATACAAAAATATTACAAACTGCTGAATGGAAAAAATTTAAAGCAGGTGCCAGTAACTTTTTTCTAATTAATACTCGAGATATAAATTATGCGAAGTCACGAATCGGACTTATTGAAAAGTACTCTCAACTTCAAATTGCAAAATTTGAGCGAGAAATGTTCATAAATCCACTTACAGACTTTTAGCAAGCATTGATTGCATTTCATTAGCAGGCATTAAATCACCATTTTTTGATGCTATTTTAATACCCTCATCTAATACGTTTTTATATTCTTCATTTTGTTGGAGTTGAAATAGACATTTTGCTAATCCTAAATAGGCTACTGAATACTTAGGATCAGTTTTAATTGCCTGGTAAAAATGTATTTTAGCTTCATCATATTGTTCTTTTTCAAGAAAAATTTCTCCCATACCATTATTCGCCATAGCATCTTCGGGATCCATTTCTAAAACTTGAGTAAACATACTTTCACGTCGTTTAGCTTCATTCTTTTTTAAAGCGTCAACTTCTTCTTGTTTTCTTTTTATCTCTGCTTCATCACCTAATATTTGAAAATTTAAAAGAGTTGCTTGAGATTTATACTCTTCAGCGGCTTCAATTTTTCCTATTTTCATATGGTAAAGAGATAAATTTGTAAGGGCCATCATACATTTTGGATTAATCGTTTTTAATTTATTCATCATCTCTATTGCTAAGTCATACTTCTCTTGACGACCATAGAGAACTCCTAGACTCTCATAAGCATCTTCAAACGTAGAATCTAGTTGGAGGCATTTTTTAAAATAATTTACAGCATCTTCTTCTTTATTATCATGAAATAACTCAACAGCATAATCATAGAGTTCTTGAACTCTTTCGTTTTGATGTGTTGGGATGTAAGGCAAATAGAAAACGACTCCATCTATTTCATTATTATCATATTTAAAATTTATTTGTTTTTTATCAACTCTATATTCTCGAAGTAACTCAACCAATATATATGTAGAATTAGCTAGTTTCGCTTCTTTAATAACAGTACCAATTTTACGGTTACCATCATAGATGCTTTTATTTTCAGTAAAATCTACAACATTCTTTACCATTATTAGGACGGGCTTATAAGCAGCACCTCTTCTTGTATTTATTTTTGAAACTGTTTCCTGCCCTGGAAAACATCCTTTTTTATAATCGATACTTAGTTCATCGTAATACGTGTTGTTGATTAGTTTTCCAAAGTCTCGCTTCTTTGAAAATTTGAGTACCCCTGTTAAAACTGACAGCAGATTTTCGTCTTCCTTAAGGGCAAGATTATCTTGAGCGTCAAAGTTTATAATATTATTTTCAAAAAAATAACTTCCTTTGTATCCATCTATTTTGGTATTAACATGAAGATAACTCTTTTTGTCTTTTGAGTTCATTTCAAAATCTTCAGAGATATGATATTTTTCTAATCGTGCTAATGTTTCTTGGAGAATAGATTTATCACACAGAATTATGATTTCTTTATAACTCTTTTTCATTAAAATAAATGATGAAATTAACTTACCTGCTGAATCAAGAAGACTATTAAACTGAAATTTTTCTATCTCTAGTTCAACAACATTATTTGTAGTTTGAGAATGAATAAATTGGACTGCATCATCACCCTCAAGAGTAATTATAGCATCAAATAATTTAAAGGTCTGTGCCGAATATTTTAAATTCTCAACAAAAATGGTCATAAATTAAACAGAAAAAGACTCACCACAACCACATGTATTTGTGGCATTTGGGTTTTCAAAAACAAAACCTTTACCATTTAATCCATCCTTAAAATCTAGGATGACATCTTTTAGATAAATTGACGATTTAGGATCTACCAAGATTCTTAATCCATCTTTTTCAATAATATTATCTTTATCTTTTTGC
>CAYFHZ010000280.1:0-4990 GCA_964342535.1 uncultured Bacteriovoracaceae bacterium
CTGAATCAAAAAGGCTTTCGCCGGTTTAACAGCTACATAGTCAACTCCATCTTCAAATCGAGTAGATGGTGTTTCGAGTTCAGGGTCAATACAAGCTTGTTTCGCAACGAATGGGCTATAAAATTTATAGGCCAACGCTAAGGCAACAAGACAAATGATAAAAATCAACATTCATTACATCCATGGTTAAATTAATAATGATTAATTATAAATGGATATGTGAGACTTAAGCAAATCCATATGTTAAGAAGTGTAAGATAAATTAGCTTAACTCAGCCAATCTTTTTTCATATTCACTCTGTAAAGTATCATGTTCTGATTGAACCGCTTCAAGTGTTTCAAAAGATTCATCAATAATTTTCTCATTAAGCGAAATTTCCATAGACAACTTCGTAATATCTTCTGCATGACTTTCTTCTGAGGCAATAACAAGAAGTTCATTGTTTTTTTCTATAATTAATTCGGCAGAAGTAATTGCAGCTTCAAGTTTTTCGATCTGAGATATGAGAGGTTTTAGAATTTTAGAGCGTTCTTTGATAATTTCAGCACGTTGTCTTTGAAGCTCTTTTTTATTAAGTTTTGGTTTCTCTTTTCTTACTACAATTTCCTCACTATCCCAACCGACTTTGTCTAAGAAATCATCATAACTACCAAGAAATAACTCTGCCCCTCCATCATGAAAGATAATAAATTTATTAACAAGTCTTCGCAGCATCATTTCTGAGTGAGTAACAATCGCGACAGCACCTGGGAAATCCTCTATGGCCTCACAAAGAGATTCTATTGATTGCATATCGAGGTGATTTGTAGGCTCATCTAAAAAAAGAAGATTAGATGGTTTTGCGATAATTTTTCCCAGCATTACACGTGATTTCTCCCCTCCTGAGAGGACAGAAATTTTTTTGTCAGCAAGGTCCCCAGGAAACATCATAGTACCACAGATTTGTCTTATTTTTGAAAAACTAAGGTCTGCATCTTCTTGGGTAATCTCTTGAACGATCGAATTTGAATCAGTTAATCTTTCAATATTTGTTTGTCCAAAATGTCCTAGACTAACTCCTGGATGAAAACTAATATGTCCATTGCTTTTAAGTTCACCAGCGAGACAGTTAAGAAGAGTCGACTTTCCTTTACCATTTTTACCAATAATACCAATTCTTTCACCTTGTTTCAGGTGAAATGTTATATTCTTAAACAATAGTTCAGTAAATCCAAAACTAACATCTTTGACGTCGAGGATTGTCTTACCAGGACAATCTTTATAGTTAAATGAAAATGAAAGATTATCTTCATTTGAAAGTTCATCCATATTTTCCATTTTCTCTAATTGTTTTAATTTTGACTGAGCTTGAGTTGCCTTTGAGGCTTTTGCCCTAAAACGTTCTACGAATTTTTCCATCTCTTTTTTACGTTTCTCATGATTGAGCCGAGTTTTTTCATAGATTTCTTCTTCTTGTAATAATTGGGTATAAAACTTTTCTGTGTCACCACTTACAATTTTTAATTGTTTTCTGTGCAATCCCATCGTGTGGGTGGTGACAGCATCCATAAATTCTTGATCATGTGTAATTAGGATGACTTCTCCCGGAAAAGTTCTAAGAAATGACTGTAACCACCGCAAGGAAACAATATCTAAATAGTTGGTTGGCTCATCGAGTAGTAAGAGATCAGGTTCAATTGCTAAAACTTTTGCAAGTGTTATTCTTATTTGATATCCACCAGAAAAACTATTTGGATCTTGGTCTAAATCTTTCTCTCCAAATCCTAATCCAAATAATATTTTTTCGACTTTATAGAAATCATATTTTTGATCTTCAGTTAAAACTTGAGAGCATTCTTCTCTAACAGTAGGGTAATCAAATTTAATATGTTGTTTGAGGGCACCGATTTTGTAATTCTTAGGTATGGAAATTTCACCTTCATCTAGTGCTTCTTCTCCCTGGATGAGCTTAAAAAGAGTTGATTTACCAGAACCATTGCGTCCAACAAGACCAATTTTACCCTTAGGAGGAAGGTTGAAAGAAACATTCTCAAACAATATTTGATCACTAAATGATTTACTTATATTTTTTATTTGTAGCATGAGGTTAACTTACCAAATATAATTCTAAGTGACTATGCGAAAAATCTCATAGATTATAGATATGCATTATCCTACTTTATGCTACAATTCCTCTATGGAAACGGGTCTTGATATACTTGAGTCTAAAAAACAAGCTAAAATAGCTATTGTAATATCTTTACTAGTTCTTGTTATCTACAAAATTTGGAAATTCTCCTTGAGAGAATTTGGTCTTCATCCATTATTTGATTACTACACTTATGAATTCCTTTCTTCTGTTTATCGTACCTTGGGAGCTTTTTTTTGTGGGGGACTTGCTTATAAACTCTATAAAAAACCAACAAGGAGAGTTCTTTATAAAAATAATTACAATCTTTCTTTTGCTAAGTATCTCCCTTTTGCCTTCTTGATAATTTCAATTCTTATAATTACAAAAGATATCTCAATTTTATCGTTAGATTTTTTATTTGAAGTACTTATTAATATCCCCGTTGGTTTTTTTGAAGAGCTCTCATTTAGGGCACTTTTATTTGTCGGACTTTGTGCTTATGTAAAGAAGGGCCATGCTATCATTATCTCAAGTTTTATTTTTAGTCTTTGGCATTTTGATGTTGGTCCTCAGACTTTTACGAATTATTTTTTTCTATTTATGGTTGGAGTTACTTTTAGTTTGTTCTACCTTGTTGGTACATCATTACTTCATTTATCCTTATTTCACTCAATTTACGATATGATTGTTATTGGACTTACTTCAGATTTATCCATAGGGGAGTTATTTAATCTACATCTCTTGTGGATTATTTCCCCTGTGGTATTAGTTAGTATAATGAAATTTTATAAAAAAAGACTTTATTAATGGTGGTGAAGTCTTTTCTTATGAATAACTTTTCTTTTTCTATCTTTACATATATTTGGTTTTTCATACTCGCAATGAGATAAAATATGTTTTTTGAAAAATGCATTCATATGTTTAATTCCACATACATCACTAGAGCTATCAACCACATCTTCAATTTGTTCACTTAATGACTGAGTATCTTCGCAATTTCTTTCCTTAGATGAAATTTTACAATTCGGAATCATTCCTTCCTCAAAGAATGCAACTTGTTTATATGCAGGTAAGGAAAGAATACATTCGGCAACATCATCTCCAATAACTTCTGATTCATCTTCTTTTTCTTCTTCGACAATTTCAATTTCTTCCGAAACTTCTTCTTCATCAGTTTCTTCGTCATCTTCTACGACAATAACTTCATCTTCATCAACTGAAGCTACTTCCTCTTCACCCTCTTCCTCTTGTTCCTCAGCAAGTTCATCCTCTGCCGACTCTTCCTCACTTACAAGCGAAGCTGTCAACTCAGCTTCAATATAGACAATTCCAGTATCTTCAGAGTCCCCCTCTGCTTGCAATAGAACTCGTTCATTCGCATTCAGGAGAACATCTGAGGAATACTCATTAGAACTGTCATTATTATAACAATTACTAAGTACAAGTGATTTTTTATCATCTACTCTGTAGAAGCAATAAATATTATCAATGATGAGGTAGAGCCCATCAAGACTTGAAATACTTCCCTTGGTCACACTAAGCTCTTCTGGGATAGCGATTTGATACTCATTCTCTAAAACAAGGCTTCCTCCCGTCCAAAAAAAAGTACCATCTTCTTGGGAGTTTATGGCCCTAAGTGTTATACTAAGCCCATCTTCAGTAGATTCTACTTCTACTAGGTCATCTTCTTTTAGCATATTATTTGTGCTTGAATCAGAAGCTTCGAGACTTTTTTGCGCGGCCTCATCTAGAGTCTCACTAAGTTCATCAACACATGATGAAAGAAGTAGGGGGATTAAAAGCAGTGATAGTCTAAATACGTACATGAGATCCTTCCTTTGTGAAGTTACTATGACAGCATATAGATAGTAGGAAGAAACTATTGTTAGAGTATGTAAGGAAAAATTTAATATTTATTTTTCCCCATATTTAAAGAAGTTAGCTTTGATATTACTCAAAGCTAAACTGTTTAGGATTAATGAGGTGGCAATTATATCCATTTGGATTTTTTACGAGGTAATCTTGATGATAGTCTTCAGCTAAAATAAACTTCTCAAAGTTTTCTGTTTTCGTTACAACTTCTGAGTCAAAATATTTTGACTGATTGATCTTTTCAATTAAATCGTTAATGGTGTTTTTCTCATCAGTATCATTTGTAAATATAGCACTACGATACTGAGTTCCAATATCATTTTTTTGTCGATTGAGTGTCGTAGGGTCATGTATACGAAAAAAGAACTTAATAAGATCTCGATATTTTAACTTTGAATTATCATAAAGAACTTCTACCGCTTCAGCATGACCAGTTTGTCCTGTTTTGACATCATTATATGTCGTTTTGGATTGGTCTCCACCGATATAGCCAACATTAGTATCAAGTACACCATCTAAAGTTTTTAGATATTTTTCCATTCCCCAAAAACAGCCACCTGCTAGATAAGCTTTGCTTGTCATTTTATCTTCCTTTTTATCACTGCCCAAAGCGAGTGAATTAATAAAAACAAGAGATAGAATAGATATTTTTAAAATATTTTTCATAACTCCTCCTATGCCCTGTATTTCGTAGAGCATAGTGAGTTTGTTACAAAAAATCTAGTATGTTTTATAAGTCTATGAAATTATGGCTGAATGATAGGCCATAAAGTACCATCATCATTTTCTTCTACTGTCATTTTAAATTGATCATAACTAGAACTAGGAAAAACCGTATCCGATTCACTAGAAAGGGGCGTATCCTGAACACCTCTATGGGAGTAAAGGTTATGAGTGGTGCATATCTGTTCAGTAAGATTATCACTAAAACAAAATTGAGATACAAATACTCTTCTAACCGCCTGACTACGGTGGGGAAATTCCCCCAAGATAGAACTGATTATAAT
>CAYFHZ010000281.1:0-4982 GCA_964342535.1 uncultured Bacteriovoracaceae bacterium
CTTTTAGCTCTTTTATCCATAGAAAAGAATTAATTATAATTTCATCAAATACTTCAACCATTTCAATAACGGAATTAGCAAAGGACCTTAAACATCCTGAAAATTTTTGTGGAATGCATTTTTTCAATCCTGTTCATAGAATGCCATTAGTTGAAGTTATTAGAGGTGAAAAAACAAGTGACGCTGCAATTGCTAAAACTGTTGCTTATGCTCTTCAAATGGGAAAAACTCCTATTGTTGTAAATGATTGCCCTGGCTTTTTAGTCAATAGAGTTCTTTTTCCTTATTTTAATGGATTTGCAAAACTGATTGAAGACGGTGTTGATTATAAGCGAATAGATAAGGTTATGGAAAAGTTTGGTTGGCCAATGGGTCCTGCATATTTATTAGATGTTGTCGGAATTGATACCGGTGCACATGCAGCACAAATTATGGCCGAAGGTTTTCCTGATAGAATGAAAATGGATGGTAAAACAATTATTGATACTATGTTTGAACAAAAGCGCTTTGGTCAAAAAAATGGTTTAGGCTTTTACAAATATGAAATTGATAGAAAAGGTAAACCGAAAAAAAGTATTGATTCAGATGTTGAATCTATAATTAAATCAGCAGTAAAAAGAAACGTAGAAATTACGGATGACCAAATTATAGAGAGAATGATGATTCCAATGATAATAGAGTGTGCTAGATGTCTAGAGGAAAAGATTGTACAAACTCCTCAAGAAGTTGATATGGGCCTTCTTTTAGGTTTAGGTTTTCCTCCTTTTAGAACTGGAGCTCTGAAATATGCGGACTCTATTGGTCTTGAAAAACTTGTTCAAGTATCCGAGCAGTACTTAGAGTTGGGAAAAATGTATGCTCCCACGGAAGGTATGAAGAAACTGGCTTCTACTGGAACTTCATTTTATGGTGGTCTTTTATGAAGTACTTTTATTGTTTAGTACTTCTATCTCTTATTTCATGTGCCCACCATGAAGATGTTAGACCGATGGCAGATGGTAACCATATTGTTAAAATAATTGGAGAAGATAAAACTGCAATTACAAGAGAAGCTATGGATCAAGCCAATCATTTCTGTAAAGAAACGAAAAAATATGCTGCTGTCATAAAAGAAGAGACAAAGTATATAGGATCAGGTTCTGAAGAAGATTATGTTAGAAATAAAAATATTAC
Source organism: uncultured Bacteriovoracaceae bacterium (assembly GCA_964342535.1). Classification (GTDB taxonomy): domain Bacteria; phylum Bdellovibrionota; class Bacteriovoracia; order Bacteriovoracales; family Bacteriovoracaceae. The sequence continues at coordinate 1,174 of CAYFHZ010000281.1, forward strand.
AAATGCAGTTTCTGCCGTTGGTGGATCTGCAGCTGTTTTTGGCGGAAAGAAAGAGAAAGAACTTGGTGGAATTGGGCTTATTGGCGGTCAAGCTGCTAATGCCTATCTTGGTAATGGTTTTCAAACTACAATTACCTTTGTTTGTAAGTAATGGAGAAAAGAATGAAAAAAGTAGTTATAGTAGATGCTGTTAGAACAGCAATGGGAAAGTCTAAAAATGGATGTTTTCGAAATGTTAGAGCTGAAGATCTTTCAGCGGCTTTAATGGAAGCTTTAATGGAAAGAAATCCTAAAGTTAATCCAGCAGAAATTGAAGATATTATCTGGGGATGTGTGCAGCAAACATTAGAGCAAGGATATAATATTGCTCGTAATGCACAACTTTTAACAAGAATTCCAAAAACAGTTCCTGCTCAAACTGTAAACCGTCTTTGTGGTTCTTCAATGACGGCCCTACATATGGCCAGTCAAGGAGTTATGTCAGGCCAGGGTGATATTTATGTTATTGGTGGGGTAGAGCATATGGGGCATGTTCCAATGACCCATGGAGTAGACTTTAACCCAGCTTCTTCTAAAGTTATGGCGAAGGCTGCAGGAAATATGGGGATCACTGCTGAACTTCTAGGGCGTATGCATGGAATAGATAGAAAGTCTCAAGATGAGTTTGCACTTCGCTCTCATCAAAGTGCAAAAAGAGCAACTGAAGAAGGTCGTTTTAAAGAAGAAATTATTCCAGTTGAAGGTCATGATGAAAATGGTCTTCCTGTTATGATTGATAAGGATGAAGTATATCGTGCAGATGCAAACCTAGAAGCCTTAATGAATCTACGTCCGGTTTTTGATCCTCGTGGTGGAACAGTAACAGCTGGTAATGCTTCAGCATTGAGTGATGGAGCATCTGCAATACTTGTAATGAGTGAAGATAAAGCTAAAGAGTTAGGTCTTGAAATCATGGCCTACGTTAAATCCTTTGCGGCAGCAGGTTGTGATCCATCAATAATGGGATATGGTCCTGTTCCAGCAACCAAGAAAGCCTTAAAACGAGCTGAATTAAATGTTGATGATATTCAATTATGGGAACTTAATGAAGCATTTGCAGCACAGTCTCTTCCAGTTTTAAAAGATTTAGGACTGTCAGAAAAAGCGACAGAGATTGTAAATGTAAATGGAGGAGCGATTGCTTTAGGCCATCCCCTTGGATGTTCTGGTGCAAGAATTTCAGCAACATTATTACATGAAATGAAAAAAAGAAATCTTAAATATGGGGTTTCTACCATGTGCATTGGTTTAGGCCAAGGTGTTGCAACTGTTTTTGAAAGACCTTAATTAAAATCCCCCCCCATCAAATGAATTGGGGGGAATTTTTTAGTAAAGTAATGATACTCCTTGTCCTAAAGTTGAACTTGGACAAGAGAAGGTTGTTGTCGTTGTTGTACCGTAGTAATTATAAGAAGAATTATAATAATTATTTAAAGTATTTAGGGCCACTTTAACAGCATAAATATGACCTTCTGTTGTATAGGTACTGCCATTATAGGTTACTGTTGTCGTACTTTGCAGCTCTGTTAAGTAAGTCTGCAGTAGCGAAATCATTGATGAATAGGTTGAGCTAGTCGTCGTACAGTTCACTGAAACCAGTAAAACTGTTGCATTTGAATAACTCTCTTGGGATTCACTAATACTGATACCATAGTCAGATAAACTAGAAACTGTAGCTGTTGTTGAAGAACTGTCATCACTACCACTTTCATTGTCTTTTCCACAGCTCATCATTATGGGAATCAACATAATAATAAGCATCCATACTTTTGTTTTCATACTCTCTCTCCTGTGTTTAAAGTTATAAATATAGAAGCAAGAATAGTGCCAAAAGTAAGAGGGGGGTTTTGTTTCATTTTTAAGCAATACATCAAATATGTGACTAATAAATAGTCGGCCGTCACTTAAAGGTACAAGCTAAACACCTGTTTTTATTGGGGATTATGTAATGAATATGTAAAGTTTTTTAACTTTCTTCTTCAATTGCTTTTAATAGAGCTTCTTTATCAATTGGTTTTTTAAAAACTTGAGTAATACCGAGAGTAAGCATGCTCATTTTTTCTTCTTGAGTAAAGTCATGGCTACTTAACAAGAAAACACGCCAGTCATGAAAATGAAGTAAGCGCTCACTGACTTTAATCATAAAAGTATCACCATTCATATTTGGCATAAAGTAATCGAGGATAATAATATGTGGGGAAACATTTTCCATTTTATCAAGCGCTTCTTCAGCATTATCGAATGCATGTACTTTGTAGTTAGAGCCCTCTAAGTAACCAGTAATAGTTTTTAAAACAATTTTACTATCATCAATAACAAATAAATGTTTTTCCATGCACTTTCTCCTGCAAGTTAATTATTTTTTATTAAGTAAGTTTTTAGCTATGATTAAAATCATAACTTCATTTGTTCCCGCACCAATTTCATTTAGTTTATTATCTCTTAGCATTCTTTCAAGAGCAAATTCCCTTGAATATCCATAGCCTCCATGAATCTGAATTGCATCTAAAGCAATTTTAGTTGCCATTTTGGGCAGTTGTAATTTTACCATTGATGCTGCTGTATTGGAAACTCTTCCAGCATCCCATTCTCGACAAATATTGTACAGAAAGTGCCTCATCATTTCAGTTTCTGCGGCCATTTCAGCAATCATTTTTTGAATCATTTGAAAGCTTCCTAAAGACTTCCCAAACTGTTCTCTTTCATTAGCATACTTTAGACATTGGTCTACACATGCTTGTGCAATTCCAAGGGAAATTCCTGATATTGTTAGTCTTTCTAATTCTAAATTCCTCATCATATGAACGACAGAGTCTCCTTCATTTCCAACTCTTTGGGATAGAGGAACTTGAGCATTTTCAAAACTAAGTTCACCAGTTGGTGAAGACCTCATTCCCATTTTATGAATTTCTTTAGAGACAGAGAAGCCTGGAGTTTCTTTTTCAACAATAAAAGTAGTTAAATCTTTTTTGTTAATACCAGTTCTTGTATACAAGTAAACAATATCTGCGTATTGAGCATTAGTAATCCACATTTTATTTCCATTAATAAAATAGTGGTCATTTTTTAATTCAGCTTTACATTGCATTCCGACAGCATCAGAACCATAACCAGGTTCACTCATTCCCATACAGCCAATATGTTCCCCTGAAATAAGTTTAGGTAAATATTTTGCTTTTTGTTCTGGTGATGCATTTGAGTTGATATTATTTACACAAAGCATAGAGTGTGCCAAGTAAGATAGGGTTGTTCCTGCACAAGCTTTACTGAACTCTTCCATAACAATTGTTGCAGCAGTTGCCCCAAGGCCAGAACCACCGTACTCAGGATCAGCAGTGATACCTAGTAAACCAAGTTCTCCCATTTTCTTAAAGGCATTAATATTAAAACTTTCAGTTTCATCATGATGTTCGGCAAAAGGAGCTAACTCTTTTTCAGCAAAATTCCTACATACATCTCTTAGGGCAGTTTCCTCTTCTGTAAAATACCACATGAATCATTTCCTTTTTAAAATTAATTAAGGATGGAAATATAGCCTAGTTCGCTAAATTCTTCAAATCGAAGAGTTAAGACGCGGTTAGTAAAAAATGAAATATCTCTGGCAACTCTGTAAATAATTTCTTAAACTTAACATAATGGATTATGGAGGATCTTTGACTCGATTAACAACACCTGTCATTAAGGAAAACGATGCTGTTTTCCCTGCTGAGAATTGGTTTTTTTATTGGAAAACCTCTCCTTCTCTGTGGGAAGCAAAATTATCAGAATAT
>CAYFHZ010000282.1:0-4979 GCA_964342535.1 uncultured Bacteriovoracaceae bacterium
CCATCTAACATTTCAATTGACGGGAATTCACGTTCTAGCCTTCTCGTTATTTGACTACTAGAAAATAAATCGGCCATCAGATTAAATTCATTTTTATATTGTTCGTACTCGCTAAAAGAAATTAACTCCATCCCCTTAACATGATACTTACCACCTTCTTGCCAGAAAAGAGAAAGTTTTTGAAAGACTGTATGAAGATAAGAATTCTTAACACTATATATCCTTGATGAAAGAAGAGATATATAATTAATCAATTCATCTTTTTTTAATTGATCAGCATGTTTAATGTAACTCATGATAACATCTCCAATGCTTTAAGTGCGCAGCCTTTATTTTTAGAGATTCCAGCTCGTCCTAATATCTCAAGAAAAGGGCCTTTATAATCAATTTGAACTTTTCCATAATCAGTTGTCAAAAGACTCATTGCTGGAAAAGAAGTATTGTAATGACAAATAAATTGAATCAGTCCTACTTCACCAAAGGGTTTTACCTCTAGTGTATAAGGATCACGAATAAGGACTCTTGAAAAATTAGGTATTCTAAGTTTTCCAACGTTGCAGTCAACATAAGGTACTCCATGCTCTACCATACCAAACATGTCCCTAACATTCTCTTTTGGAAGTCCCAGTCTTTGTGAAACTTTGTTTCTGAAATCTTCTTTTGGAATTTCTTCATCGGCCAACGTTTTCCAGCCTCCACCAGTCTGCACCCAACTATCTTCACCTAGTTCAAGTTGAATATCATACTTATCCAATATCTGATTTAAAAAAGCTGGAAAGCCTAAAATTCGTGTAGAATATGGTGAGAAAGCAAATCGATTAAGAGCATCAACTGTTCCTTGCTCGTCAAAGTAAAAATCAGAACCATTATGTTTAAAAGTATAAAACACATCGTTTTTACCTGTGAAACTTGTTAGTAACTCATCTGTAAATGCAGTTCCTAGATCTTTTGCAATTGCTGGATCATATGTAAAGCAGATATAATTATATTTATCTCGAGATGTCATCCCCAAGTCTTGATGGATTTTATAGGCAAGAGTTTTGACACGATCTAAGCTCAATTGGTCTAGAAAGATCTGACTTCTTTGTCCGGAGGTACCAGAGCTTCCAAGAGTAAGAACAATGTCCTCTTTGCGCCCACTATATAGCTCATAGTGCTTGAAAAGATTTACCATTATATATGGCATATTTTTAAAATCATCTTCTGACTGTAAATCTCTTGGACTAAAGCCATTCTTATCCCATAAAAATCTGAAGAAATCATTGTTTTTATAATGAATCTTCGCAGTTTCTCTTAATCCATCAATAAATAACTGTTTATTTTCATTACTATAATCAAATGCATTTTTTAAAAATAATTCATCAACTTTCATTTCTTAAAATACCCACCTAAAAAGCTCTTCTCCCATTCTTCAATATAATTCTGTAAGTACTTTTCATTTTCATCTGTTAACTCAAGGTGATTAAAATCTAAAATTTCAAATGATCTACTAAAAACAACATAATCATATCTCGTTCCGTTTTCATTTTGAAAAGCAGGTACATAGGCACATGGTAAAAACTTAGCTTTATATATTTTATCAATAATATTTAATCTATTCGCTCTTATAATAATTTCGATATAACGAATTCCTCTATCACGTAAAATTTGAGTTACACTTTGAAAAAGGGAGGTAAAAGATACTTTTCTATCAATTTTACAACCTGTAATAACACAATGTTTATCGAATTCATTCACATAAGCATAGACCTGTAATTCTTGGTCAGCTGACGTAATGAGAATATTTGGAGTGTGAAACGGAAAAAAGGCAAGATCAACAGAGTCACTCTCCTGAAGCTTTGTATAATTATAATTTATAAATTCTTTAGCTTCTATGACTTCAAGTACAGGGACTTCCCCAGCATATACTTTTTCATCCCAATCTTTTGCGATTGCCATCGCCGGAATACCTTCAACTTTCTGAACAATATCAAATAACTTTGCCACACAAGGATGCTGTTCAAAATCGATGTATCTTCTTTCTAGAGAGTTATTAAAGTGCATAGCAACAAGGGCATGAGTTTCATACTCTTTCGTTTTGTGAACATTGGGAAAAATTCCTAACTGTTTATATCCCATTTTTAAAGTTAGTATTTGAGCTGCTTTGTGGACCGTTCTTGTGGTGCTATAAAGGACATCAAGGCCATCAGTATGTTTTTGAATATATTCAATACCGTAACGAATAAGCATCTGAGTTATGTTATGTCCACGATATTCAGGAATAACAACTGCTGCACCAGCTTTTGCAAGTTGACTATCTTCTTGATACAAAAATAAAATACAACCTAAAATTTGTTGATTATTATCTTCTGCAACAAAAATAAGCTTATGAGTTGATTTTATTGCAGCTTCTAACTTATCAACTTGTGTAAAAGTAGGATCAGGATAAGTTCCATCATAGGCACTAACATAAATTTGAAAAATCGCGGCCATATCATTAAGATTTGACTTTCTCAGATGAAAATTCATAACTGATGAACTTACTACTATATATGATTCGCAGCAATCATTTGGAAGTTTTTACAAGCTTTTATGGCCACATGGTTTTCTTAGGAATAAAGTAGATTCGCTGGATATATAACTCTGTAATATCAAAGACATAGGATTTAATGAAAGACTCAAAACTTATAATTTCAACTCTCATAATTGCGACTTTTGCTGAAGCCTTACTTATTTTTATCATCTATTTTAATCCCATTAAAATAGATCTTGGAATTAACCCTGAACTACAGTCTAGTCTTAGTGCTATTTTAAATGGTCTAAGTGCTCTATTTTTGGCCATGGCCTTCCATGCTATTAAGGTAAAAGTTGATAAAAAAAAACATATTTTTTATATTCATATTGCGCTTACATTTTCAGCATTATTTCTAGTGAATTATATTATTTATCATTTAAATATAGGACATAACAAATTTATAAATTCAAATTTTAGAGTGAGCTACCTGGTACTACTGGCCTCTCATCTCATAACATCAATAATCGCACTACCTATGATTTTTTTAACTTATAGTTTTGCTATATTTAAAAGATACAACTCACATAAGAAAATCGCAAAATATACATTTTTTGTTTGGGAATATGTTTCTATAACGGGAGTATTAGTTGTATTGGCATTGAAATTTTTAAACCACTAAGCTGTGAACTTAGTGGTTTATAAAAAACTATTTAGTAGCTAAGATATCGTAAGCTCTAATTGTTTTTCTACCGTTAGCTTTAGCTCTAGCTTGTGCTTGCTCAACTAACCAGTAAACATACTCATTTAAACCTTCAAGAGCATCTGAAGAAACCATAAAAGTATCTTTTCCACTTGTCTTAAGAGCTTCTTTTGTTTTTGATCCAACTAATAGCATTTCTTTTGCTTGTTTTTTTGCCATGATTTTTCTCCTTAGTAAAAATTGGTTTGTTAAAATTTTGATGATAGTGAGTGCAAAAGTCAAAATGAATTTATAAAAAAATCTCAAATGTAAGATTATAATAATTTTTCCGACAAAAACGATTTAATATTATTAATAATTCCTTGACTTAATATATCTCTAGCTTGCTTTGATGACCAAGCAACATGTGGTGTTAAATGTAATTTCTCATTTTTCAAATGTTTTTCAAGCGGACTATTTCCTGACATAGGTTCAGTTTCAAGAACATCTAAAACAAATGTTTGCGAGCAATTATTATCTAAGAAGTCAGCAAGATCATTTTCATTAATAATACCACCTCTTCCGCAGTTAATAACTAATGCATTTTCTTTAAGTAGTTTCAAATCTTTAAGAGTCAGAAGATTTTCAGTATATTCATTCAAAGGACAATGAATACTTATGATATCACACTCTGATAAAAGCTGAGAGAGAGAATATTGAGGAACATCGTGATTTATGTTTTTTCCAGAAGTTGAGTAATAATATACTTCAGAGTCAAAGGCCATAGCAATTTGAGCTACTTTCTTCCCAATTTCTCCTAAACCAATAATCCCCCATTTTTTAGACTTCAATTCATCAAAAGGTAAAATATGAGTAAATATAGAAGAGTCTGTCCACTGTCCACTTTCAGTATATTTATAAAACGATTCAACAGGATGTAAATAATTTAAGGCAATACTAAGAGTATGTTGAGCAACTGAAGCGGTTGAATATCCTGAAACATTTTTTACAATCACACCATATTCTTTAGCAGCAACAAGATCAATATGATCCATACCTGTTGCAGAAATACAAATCAGTTTTAAATTTTTAAGTTTTGGAAAATCATCTTTCAAAATTTTTACTTTATTTGTTATCAATATTTCTGCATCTTCACAATGGGATAAAAGCTCAGAATGTGAAGTTGTATTGTAATACTTAATTTCAATATTAGATGGAAAATTTTTGAAAACAAAATTTTCTCCCATTGTTAAGGCATCTAAAAAAATAGCTTTCATTACTCTCCTCTTACATAATGACAAATTGGTCCCATTTGCCCATTATATTTTTTTTGATAATAATTTTGATGTTCTGACTCGGCCAAATAATAATTTTTCAAGGGTGATACTTCCGTAACAATATCTTTTGAATACATGTTTTGGGCCTTAATCATTGCTGTATCAATCGCGTAGATTTGTTCTTCGGAGGTATAAAATATAGCTGATCGGTACTGGTGCCCAATATCATAACCTTGATAGTTCATGGTCGTTGGATCATGCAACTTAAAAAATAAATCAAGAAGATCTTCACATGAAATAATGATTGGGTCAAAAATAACCTCAACTACTTCAGCATGGCCACTATGTCCTTGAGAAACCAAATCGTAATCCGGGTTTAAAACATCTCCACCAGTGTATCCACAAGTTGTTTGAAGAACTCCTGGCGTTTTTTGTAAAATAGCCTCTACTCCCCAAAAACATCCAGCTCCAAGAACAATTCTCTCTTGAAGACCTGAAGGTTTAATTTTTTGATCTTCAAACAATGCTC
>CAYFHZ010000283.1:0-4979 GCA_964342535.1 uncultured Bacteriovoracaceae bacterium
ATCATCGATATCAATCAAGGCAACTGAGTTTATTCTTTGCCTTTATTAATCTACTATCTGTAACTTTTATTGTACTTATCCTTATTGGATGTAGTTTTTTAATGATGAATCTTTTTGATATTAGTCAAACTACTGGCTTAACAATTGTTTTACTCTTTGTATTTAGTTATGTCTTGATGGGAGGAACATATTCTCATGCATACACAAATGCTTTTCAAGGGTTTATGATGATTTTTATAACCTTGTTTTTATTTATTCACGGTCTCAAATTTTTTGAAGGTGGCTTTTACAATTCTCTCGCTCCTTTTGGAGAATACTATGCCAGTGCTATAAACCCAGAAAGTAATTTATATTATAGTGTATTTAGTGTTTTTGTATCAGGCTTTATCATTACTTTTGCTCTTATGCTTCAGCCCCATATTTTGACAAAAGTTCTATATATTAAAGAAGACAAAGATATTAAAAAATTTATCATTACAACAATTCTCTCAGTCCTGTGTTTTAGTTTAATGTTATTCATAGGATTTTATGGTAAATTAGCGGGTTTAGAAGGAATTCCACAAGATAAAATAGTTAAAGAATACATCCTAAATCAATTTGGAACTGAATACTCCGTTTTTATCACTCTAACTTTATTAGCTGCAGGTTTATCAACACTTGATGGTATCCTGGTTGCGATATCAACAATGGTTGTTAAAGATATCTACTTACCATTTTACAAATCTGAGGGTAACGCTTTAAAACTCTCTCGTTATACTTTAGTGGCCGTAGGACTAATATCTTATGCTATAGCTCTATACCCACCAAAGTATATTGGATTATTCGCTCAAAAGGGCGTCTATGGCCTGGCGGCTGCTTCTTTTGTTCCCATTTTCTTCGGAACAATTTTTAAAAAGAACTTTTCAGCAAAAAGTATCTTAATTGTTGCATTTTCAGGACTTATTACACACTTGTACTTTAACATTTGGTACGGAGTGACAAACCCTGCTGTTTCTGCGACATATGGAATATTTGTATCTACCGCCATATTTGTCTTGATACAATTAGTTAATTATGCAATGAAGAGAACGACAATTAATCAACAAGAGGAAAGAGTATCACCATGAAAATATTTTTAATTACACTATTTATTAGTACAAGTTTATTTGCTGAAATCAAATCTGGTCTTATAAAAATGAGTGAGAACAGAGAGTTGTTAGTAAGTTTTAATATTAACGAAAGACCTTCAAATCAAGAAAATTTAAAAAATTCTGAATATGTATTTATCCTTGGTCCAGGGGTAAATAGAGGAATGCTTCCGAACGATCAAATGATGAAGTTATTAGAGGAAAAGAATTATAATTTTGTAAGCTTTCATAATTCAACTCACCCACATTCACTTGTTAACTCTCAGACAGATGTAAAACCTTTACACCAAGACAAATTTTTTGAAACAGAAGATTATGCAGAGGAATTTGAATTTATTAGCATGTGGGCTCAAGAGCAATTTAAACTCAGGGCCATTCCTGTATCTCTTTCATTTAGTGGTGCAGCTTCTAGTAAATTAAGTAATTTTGATTACATCATTGATATCTCCCCTATGATATCCCAAAAAGATGCCTTACCAGAACTAGCTAGTTATAGAGAAACTCTTGAAAGAGCAAATGTTTTTAACCCTTTTAGAGAGATGGTTATTAGGCAAGCAATGGATCAAAGCTATGCATATGTATGGAGACCAAAAGCTAGAGAATTTGTTAAAGCGTATAAGCTAGATAATAAATTTGTAGATACGATCTATGAAGGCTATATGGCCTCGAGTAGATCTCTTGAAAAATTTAAATGGGATGTAAATGGAGACAAACAAGAAAATAGAATTTTTATTCTAGGAGAAAATGAAAAAGAATCGCTCAATGAAGGTCAAGTCAGAACTGTAAAAGAATATTTGGCACAAGGAAAGAACCTTACATGCTTTTTTATGAGAGGTATGGGACATTCAATCCCTATGGAAGCTCCTCAATACACCATGGCCATTATTGAATTTGTTGTAAATCATTCAACTCAACTTAAGCCAGGCTGTTATGATGTTAGTAAAGAACTAAAAGCTGAATTCTACCCGGTTAAAGAGCTAGAAAAACTATTTCCTATTAAATAATCAAATCTAGCCTTCTAAGTGCTTAAATTCACAACATTTAGAAGGCTATATCATAACTCCTACTAAAGCTCTATTGGAATACTCCGATAAGTCTTCTAATGAATAGAAAACTTATACGAAATACATTTAACCTCATTAATTTTGTTTCACCAAACCTTCATGATTACTTTGTCCGCTTAATGTTCAAAGCAAATCCACCTGAAGGTATTTTAAAAGATGTGGTATATAAGATTGCAGAGACTCATGATGAGGTTGAGCAAGCATTTAAGCTCATTCAAAAGTCCTATGTCGAAACAAATTTAAGCTCAAAAAAACATCATCAATATAACTTAAATAAATTTAAAATTCTTCCTACAACTACTATTTTTATAGCGAAATACAAAGATGAAGTTATCGCTTCAGCTTCACAAGTAATGGATACGTCACTGGGACTACCAATTGAAGAATTTATTTCTGTTGATAAGTTAAGACAACAAGGTAAAAGAATATCTGAAGTTACTGGCTTGGCAATCCATCCAAATTGGCGAAGTCAAACTCAAGGGGTCTTTTTTCCACTCATTTGTTATTGCGTTATGTATTCAGCGAAGTTTATTGGAACTGAAAATTTTGTCATTGTTACGAGGTCTTCTGCAAAAAATTTTTATAGGGCGATCTTTGCTTATAAGCCTCTTAGTGAAAAAGATGAAATGCATAGAGGGGTCAATCAATTATCCTTTGCTCAATGGGTTAATTATGAACAATTAGTAAGCGATATAAAATCATTCTATGGGAACAGAAGTCTTTTTCGAAATCCATATAGAATGACACAAGAAGTATTTCCTTGGAAGGACCAATGTGATTTCGTATTCCCCAAATACCCTGTTTTATTCAATCGATCATTTAATCTAGATACGATGACTTATTTTTTTAAGCTTAAAACCGACATCATTGAAAAACTTCCATGTAGGGACTTAGAGTTTCTAAAAAACTTATATGAGCATAAGTCTTACCAAGAGTTTATTGGTGAAAATATTTCTTTAAAATTCGAAAGAGACAACCCTAGGTTTTACACTAATATGTCCATTAAGTTTTCCGTTGAAGAAAAACAATTCACTCAAAAAGTTATTGAAATCTCAAAGAGTGGTTTTAGTCTTTATGGACAAAATTTTCATGAAAAGCTAGAAGGACATATCCAACTCAATGAAGAAACGGAATGTTACTTTAAAGCAGATCTCATGTGGAAAACTCCTCATAAGGCTGGATATAAAATTACACATGTTGATGAACTCAAATGGAACAATCTATTTATGTGGATTGATGAACAAACCAAGTTCTACCTTGAAATTCCTGAACAAGATAAAGCAGCTTAGATACATTTGATTGTTAATTCTTTTATGTTACTTTAATTTAAAGGAATTTATATGAAAATTTTGACAACAAATGATAATTTTAAATCCTCATATATTAATGGTGTTTTTACTTCAAAAGAAGTTGATACTTTTAAAGTTTTCAATCCAGCAAATAATAATTGTATTGCTGAACTTATTGATGGCAAAAGAACTGATGTACAAGATGCTATAAATGCTGCAAACAATGCTTTTCCTAAATGGAGAGCATTACTTGCAAAAGAAAGAAGTGAAATACTTAATAAATGGTACAATCTAATTCTAGAACATAAAGAAGAACTCGCTTACTTTATGACTTTAGAATGCGGAAAGCCAATTAATGAAAGCCGTGGTGAAGTAGAATACGGGGCAAGTTTTATAAAATGGTTCTCCGAAGAAGGTAAAAGAACATATGGAGACCTCATCCCCTCACCTATCCCTCAAAAACGTATTTCCGTTTTAAAGCAACCTATAGGAGTTGTAGGAACTATTACACCTTGGAATTTTCCACTGGCGATGATCACACGTAAAGTTGCACCGGCACTAGCTGTTGGCTGTACAGTTGTTATAAGACCAAGTGAGGAAACACCACTAACAGCTTTAGCTCTTGCAAAGTTAGCTCATTTCGCTGGATTTCCGACAGGAGTTTTTAACGTTACTATTGGAAGTGATCCCTCTGAAATGGGAAAAGAAATGTGTGAAAGTCCACTCGTAAAAAAAATCAGCTTTACTGGCTCTACAAGAGTTGGAAGAATTTTAATGAACCAATCATCTTCTACTTTGAAAAAATTAAGTTTAGAACTTGGAGGTAATGCCCCCTTTATCGTCTTTGAAGATGCTGATATTGATGAGGCTGTTGGTGGAGCCATATCTGCAAAGTATAGAAATTCAGGTCAAACTTGCGTATGTACTAACCGCTTTATTATTCATGAAAAGGTATTTGATGATTTTTCAAAAAAATTTATTTCAGCTGTCTCTAAACTTAAATATGGTGATGGCTTTGATCAAAAAAATCAAATTGGTCCTTTAATAAACTCAAAAGCAATTACTAGAGTTAAAAATCTTATTACTGATTGTGAACAAAAAGGGGCCAAGATACTTCTTTCAAATAGTTCTCAGAATAGCAATTATATTTCACCAGTCATTATAACAGATATTCAAAAAGACATGGACATTTATAATGAAGAAATTTTTGGACCAATCTCAACTTTATATAAATTTTCATCTGATACAGAAGCTATAAATATGGCCAATAGTACTCCCTATGGTCTTGCCTCGTATTTTTACACTAATGATTTGACAAGAGCACATATTGTAAGTGAAGCACTAGAATTTGGGATGGTTGGTATTAATACAGGACTCATTTCTAATGAAGTTGCTCCTTTTGGAGGAATCAAAGATTCTGGCTTTGGCAGAGAAGGATCAAAGTATGGTGTTGATGACTATTTGAACTTGAAATATATATGTACACAAATATAGATAAG
>CAYFHZ010000284.1:0-4961 GCA_964342535.1 uncultured Bacteriovoracaceae bacterium
TATATCTCCAAATTTTGTATATACTATAACTAAATTTACTGATTTAATATCAGATCTTTCACCTCGCTTTTTAGTTTATTCTAGTTGTAATCCAACAACCTTATATGAAGATGCTACTAGACTAGAAGAAAAATATGAACTTGAATCAATAACACCTGTTGATATGTTTGCTTTAACAAAGCATATTGAAGTCCTTACAATTTGGAAATTAAAGAATGAATTATAAATATGTGATGCTATTACTCGTTATTTCAATGCCTCTTTTTGCAAATGATATTTTAGTCTTTGGAAAATCTACTAGAAAAGCCCATGTTGAAATCACCCCTCAAATTGTTTCTGAAGTAAAATGGTTGAAACGACAATGAATATACTCTTTTTAGGTCATGGACATCTTGGAAAATTTTTTTCAGATCAAAATACTAATTTAAATATTACAGGAACGAGAAGAAGTCTTTCTCATGATGAGTCATTTATTCAGTATTCTCTAGGTGAAGAATGGATATTCAATAAGAAATATGATGTGATCATTATCTCTTTTCCACCTCAAGAGGATTATGCCAAAAAATTAATGAATCTGATTTCTCAGTTAGGTGAATTTGATAAAATACTATTTATAAGTTCAACTTCTGTTTATGGAGATGGAGAGATCTCTGAGTTAAGCTTAAGAGAAGGTACTACTCGAAACGCCAAAGAATTAATTCCTTGTGAAGATATTATTAAAAAAATTCCGAATAGTTACATTATTCGACCTAGTGGACTTATTGATGAAATACGTCATCCTAAGTATTTTTTTTCTAAAAATAAAAAGATAGTGAAAGCTAAAAACTCAGTGAACTTAGTCCATACTTTCGATGTTGCTGCATTTTTACATTACTTAATATGCCACAATATTAAAGCTGGGGATTATAATCTTGTTTGTGATGACCATCCTAGTAAAGAAGAGTTTTATACTCGTTTTCATGATGATTTAAGTTTTGACTATACTGATTCATCTCTTAGAGTTATTTCTAATGCAAAAACTAAAAGTAGTGGATTTAAGTATCGCTTTCCCCATCTTTCATGGACTTATTCTGGATGAATTTAAGCAATGATTTGCTGTGAAATGATCTCTTGGTGCTTCCATTGTTTTGCTCTTTTTAAATCATGTGACATGTGAAAATAGTTTTTTAGCCATGAAAGGGCCATGTCAGGCTCAAGCCATACTTTAGACGTAGGCATTTTTTTATATAGTTTATAACAGTTTTTTCTGTAGTTTTCTTCTGTATTTAAGGTTATCCAATCTTCATAGTCTAATAACCATGCAAGAAACCTTTTAGCTGCTGCTTCAAGTTCTTTTGTTGTTTTTCCATTCATCTTATTTTTATCAATCATTCCCGGAGCAGGTGTTTTTTCCCCTTCATATATCCAACAGCGGTGAGGGTAGCGAGTAAAAAGAAAGCTTGGTCTATCATATGAGTAACTACCCACACATAGTCCATGAAGTTCTATGGTATCACCCTCAAAGCTTATTCTGTAACAGCTTGTACTTTGTTTTCCATGGGACTTTCTTTTTTCAAAACCATATTTACACAGTAAATTTCCATCGGGATGAATGACATCTTGTCCCCAAAAAAATAATTGTTGTGCCAATGCATTAGTAAAGTCATTAAAAAGTCCTGTTGTACGAGAATGCTGCATTGATAACTCCTGAGTAAGACAGTGTTTCCATGAAGTATAATACATCAACACATCTCGATAATGCAAGTTAGTTGCATTTATTTTTTTTCTGTGTTTTTAATAATATCAATTATTTTTTTACTGGTAGGGTTTTGATGTTTCTCTAATCGATAAATAAAGCAAATTTCATCTTTAAATATTGGTGAGTCTTTGACTTTTTTAAGTTGGGGATATTTTTCAGCAATTGTTGTTGGAAGTATAGAATGTCCTAAACCTAAAGATGATAATTTCGCTACGATTTCAAGGTTTCCAGAATGAATATCTTCTGTATATTTATTATCTTTTTTGATTTTTTTTAATATAGTTTGTGACTGGATAAGACTTGGGTCATAAATTAATTTTTGAGTAGAGTTTTTTGTTCCAAAAATACTAACTTCATCGGTGTAGAGTTTTTTTATAATTAAATCAGGATGTTTTACAGGATTAACAACGATGCCAAAATCAGCTTCCCAACTTATGACTTTTTCAGTCATCTCTCTAGATAGTCCATGTATAAATTTTAAATTAAGCTTAGGAAATTGATGAATAAGTTCAGGCAAAAATTGTTCAATGGCGTACAAACCAATGGAGGGATGCACCGCAATTGAATATTTTCCATTATACTCTGCTGCTTCGGGGGCCACAATATTTTGGGCCTCTTCCCACTCATAAAGAAGTCTTCTTGCTCGAAGCTTAAATTCTTCACCAAGCTTAGTAAGTTGTATTCCATTTTTTAGTCGTATTAAAAGATTTCCACCAAGCTCATTTTCTAATCTTCTAATGGAATAACTAAGTGCTGGTTGAGAAATTCCAATAATTTCTGATGCTCTGGTAATATTAAGAGTTTCACAGACTGTAGTAAAATATTTTATATCATCCATCATTAAAGACATAAAAATTTATTATCATAGAAAGGGTTAATAATCATTTGATTTATATTTTTTATATAAGATGGCCTAGCTTTGATCGCTAGGCCCTGTAGAGAAGCTACTGCGTCTAATTTAAGATCTCTACATTTATATTTTCAATATGAGAATCATTGCTAGCATTCGATGCACTTACTACCAGTCCCATGCTAAATGACTTATTTCCTGTTGTTATAATAATATTGCTTTCAGTAAATACATTTATTGTACAGGTAACGCTTTGAACCTGTGTGGAGCTAGCTTCATGATACCAGATGACCGGAGACATACTTGAGTTTAATTCATACTCTTTCTCGCACAAGATACCATTACTACCTTGAATATTAAGAAAGAGACTTGATACTGCATAACCAAATCCAAATGCACTTAATGATGTTGCTGAAGAGTTCTCAACAAATGTATTAGCAGTAATTTTTAGTGTTCTTACTCCTTGTGGAACTTCTAATCGCTCCGATACTCCGGCCATGGCATGTGCCATAGGTGCATAAACTCTTCGAACTGAGCTACTAATTTCTCCATCATCCAAGGATACATCAGATGATGTGCTAGTATTACTGCCGTAATCAATATATTCTTCAAAATTAAATGGGTAGGCAAATGGGGGAGTAAAAACTATATCTTGAACAGCAGGTGTTTCTGTTTGTGGGTAAGACTCCATAGAAACGGATGCAATTTCCTGAAAGCTTATTTTTCTCGATGGAAAAGTCTTTTTTAAAAGGTTTTTTTTATTTTGTATCTTTAAATGAAGTTTTTCTCCAAAGATCCTTTAATAATAATTGATTGTTTTGTATTAAGTCTCTTACAAGATTTCCTTTCTCTTCATTTGATATATATTTATCATTGAGAATAGAATTCACTTTGACTTCAACCGCTTTTAATTTCTTTCCTCCAAGCTTTTTCATCATAGAATAACTTGGGCTTATTTCTTTTTGAAGAGTTGTGAGTTTTTGAATCAATTCTTTATTTTTAGTTTTATTTTTTCTTATTAGAGAAGTTTGTGCTTTTATGATGCTTCGCGGTTTTTTTGCTTTTGCATGGCCCAATGGACTTGTCATTGTTAGGGTAAGTAGAATTGCGCAGTTTATTGTTTTCATCTGTATTTCTCCTTGTTGTTGTTAACAGATGCATTTAGGTTAGAATAATGGTACTTATAAAGCTATATAACTAATAAAAGTACCGGTAAAGGGTTCTTTTATCGTGAAAAAAGGTACTTTTATGAATTCCAAGGCCATTGCAATAAAAATTAAAAAGATTATGAAGAGTAAGAGACTTAAATATTCTGATCTCGCTGTATTTTTGGAAATGAGTGAATCTGGGGTGAAAAAGTTATTACAAGGGAGGGATTTCTCTTTGAACAAGCTTTCATCAATAGCAGATTTTCTTGGGCTTACGTTAATTCAATTACTCGATAGTTCAACTGAGCAAGAGTTTGTTAGTAAAAGTTTAGATGCTAAGATAGAAGATTATTTTGTTAATCATTGGGGCTGCTTTAGTTTTTACTGGCTTATTGTTGCAGAAGCATGGCCATTAGAAACTATTTTGAGTGAGTATGATCTACAGTTTAAAGATATCGAGCCTTTTCTTTTGAAGTTAGATTCATTTGATTTGATTGAATATCATAGTCGAGAAAAAATTGTCATTAATGAAGAGAACTCTTTTACATGGGGAAAAGATGGGCCATTAGTAAAAAAAATGATGGATATATGGCCATTTGAACTCATGAAAGACTGCGTACAAGATAATGGAAATAATGGTAAAAAAGCTGGATTATTTTCAGTTAGAATGGCACCAAAAACAAAGGCTGATTTTGAGAAAGAAATTAAAGATCTCTTTCAAAAATACACAGATAAAGGGGTATATGATTTTAATTCAGGAAAATCTCAAATTATTCCCTTTTCCTTTACATATGCTTTATGTGAACGTCGTTTTGTGAAACGAGCAGATTTAGTTAGATTTTGAATAGATAGAATTTACTGCAAAGCTTATTTGAAGATAGAGTAAAGTTGAGTTGAAAAACAATAGACACTTTCTTTATCTTCTGAGGTCGTCGCTAATTGATTTAGCTTTCTATTAAATTCATAGATATGCTTTTTTAGCTCAGGAAGTTTCTTTTTATCTATTGCCATTATAATTGTTTGAAAATCTCTTTCATCAACTGATTGGGACTCAATGGCATCAATAGCTTTAAGAAGGTATTGTTTGTGATGAGAGCGTATAGACTCTTTAGGTATATCATGAGTACTTGTTACGAGAAACTTTCCAGTGACTTGTATTTTTTTTGTTGTCTTACTTATTATATCAAAATGTTTAAGTCGCTTAATGGCATTCTGGGTTTTTAAA
>CAYFHZ010000285.1:0-4954 GCA_964342535.1 uncultured Bacteriovoracaceae bacterium
CCATCAATATTCATATCTATAAGTATCATATCAAAATGTTGTGATTCTAATATCTTAAATGCCCCGACTTCGGAATCTACCTCAGTGATATGTGCAAGGTGCTCGAGCTTATTTTTCAATGCGATTCTAAAGTATTTATCATCTTCACAGATAAGAATATGGATTTTATTCAACTTGCTCATGCGATGAGTTATAACTCAAAACCATTCCGATTTAAAATAAAATATTCTGATTCCGAATATTTTTCATAGATGTTATACTGATAGTATGGAAATTAAAATTTTAAATACTGCATCCGAAGTTTCTGATTTTGTCGCTGAGAGAATTTTAGAATATAGAATTCGTAATGAACATTTTACATGGGGAGTTCCAACAGGCAGAACAATGGATGCGATCTATTATAAATTAGCTCAGAAAGCTCATAAAAGTTCCATACTATTTAATAATGTTAAAGCATTTGCAGTTGATGAATATATTGGACTGGCCGAAAGTAGTGGAAACTCTTACAAGGCATACCTTAAGCATCATTTATATGATCCATTATCTTTCAGGGATGGAAATACATTTATCCCTAATGTATCTGCTGATGATATGGACAAAGAAGCGAGTCACTATGAGAAATTGATCGTAGACTCGGGGGGACTTGATCTTCTCATGCTTGGAGTTGGGCTAAATGGCCATATTGGTCTTAATGAGCCTGGCTCTAGCTTAGACTCAAGAACAAGAGTTGTTGCATTGACTTCATCAACCATGAACTCGAATAAAGTTTTATTTAGAAGCGAAGATATCCCAAAGACAGGTATAACAATGGGAATTGGAACAATGTTGGAAAGTTCAGAATGTTTTATGGTTGCTACTGGTGACTCTAAGGCTGATATTGTCCAAAAAATTATTAATGGTGATGTTAACTCTAAAGTTCCAGCAACTGCAATAAAAGAACATAAAAATGCATTATTTATTCTGGATAAACATGCTGCTAAATATATCTAAAGTAATTCAGCAAATTTTGATTTAACTTTTTGTAGTAGTGTTTTAACATGTTGTCCTTTACCTCTCTTTCCAATTAGTAAAGCATCTGGTGTATCTACAATAATTAAATTTTTAATATCAAAAGTTGTAATGAGCTTTTTGTTCCCAATTATCAAATTATTACTAGAATTAAGACTAATATAGTTACCCTGAACGACATTACCCTCAGAGTCTTTACTCATAACATTATATAAAGAATCAAAAGATCCTAAGTCAGTCCAGCCCATATCAGCGGGAACAACAGAAACAATATGAGATTTTTCCATGACAGCATAATCAATACTGTCCTCTGGAATGTCCATCATATCAGATTTTAAAATACGAATTATATTATTTTCTTTTGAAGCTGAAGTTAATGCTATTTTAGATTTTTCCAAAATTTCATTACTAAGTTCCTGCAATTCCTTTAGGTAAGTTTCAGCTGTAAAACAAAACATTCCACTATTCCAGTAGAAGTTACCTCTTGCTATATATTCTTGTGCTGTTTGAGTATTTGGTTTTTCTTTGAAGGATAACACTTTTGTTTCTTTGGCTTCTATATATCCATATCCTGTCTCAGGATACTCAGGAGTAATACCGAAAGTAACGAGCTGATGTTCTTTTGCTAGTTTAATTGCTTTTTGAACAGAGTTTTCATATTGCAGGGTATTTTGAATAAGGTGATCACTTGCTAAAATGAGTAGTTCTTCTTTAGGTTCAGCAAGCAGTGTTGCTAGGGTAATTGCAGGAGCAGTGTTTCTACCAACTGGCTCAACAATATATGTGACCTTATCTTTTAAAACTTTTGGTATTTGTGCTTGGCATAGTGGTAATTGATCCTCATTAACAACAACAATAAAATCGTCGACAATATTCATATTTCTTTCAATTGTTTTTTGAAAAAGTGAGACTTCATTAAATAAGGGAACGAATTGTTTAGGAGAAACTTTTCTACTTAGGGGCCAAAGTCTTGTCCCTGAACCACCACACATAATTATTGCTTTCATGATATGCCTTTAACTTAAATTAAGTGCATACGATGCTATACCGAAATAGATAAGAAGACCAGTTATATCAACAGTTGTAGTTATGGCCGGACTTGCTGCAACTGCAGGATCTCCTCCTAATCGTCTTACAAGTATAGGAAGTCCTGCTCCAACGATTGCAGATGTCATGACTTGCATTCCCATAGATAAAGCAATAATAAAAGCTACAAATTGAAAGGTCATTCCTCCTGGAAGTAAGTCTTGTGAAGAGAGAAAAGCAATCTTTACAAATACTAGAGAGCCAACACATATAGATAGCATAAAAGAAATTTGAGCTTCTTTAAGAAGTATTTGAAACCAATTTTTTTCACTGGCCTGACCTAGGGCAATTGCCCTAATAACAACAGTAGCAGCTTGACTACCTGTATTTCCACCTGTTGCAGTCATCATGGGCATATATAACGCAAGAATAATGAGTTGCTCTAAAACATGTTGGTAGTGGTGAATAATAACACCTGATATAAGTCCTACTGCAGCGAGGGCCACAAGCCAGATAACTCTCTTCTTAAAATGAGACAAAGCCGAAGTATCTAAATAGGTAAGCTCATCTTCTGATGGAACGATACCCATGAATTTTTCCATATCTTCAGTGTGTTCAGCTCGAATAATATCAATAGCTTCTTCATGTGAAACAATACCCACTAATTGGTTAAGTGAGTTAAGTACTGGAATGGCCACAAGGTCATGTTTTTCAATTTTTTGGGCAACAGCTTCTCTATCTTCATTTACATCAACATAAATAAAGTGATCATTATATAGCTCTTTTACGATATCCTTAGGATCGGCCATTATAAGATCTTTTAATGTTATAATTCCAAGCATTTCCATATCATCATTAACGACGTAAATGTAATATATCATTTTTTGAGAAGGAGCATCATGTCTGATTTTTGCAAGTGCCTGCTGACATGTCATATGTATCAGAATAGTTGCAAAGTCGGTATTCATAATACCACCCGCTGTTTCTGGATCATAAGCACTTAGTACAATTACATCTTCTCTTGTTTTTTTGTACAGATAAGGAAGTATTTCTATTTGCTCTTCTTTAGTAAACTCTTGATAAAGATCTGCTCTTACATCAGAATACATATGAGTGAAAATTTCAGAGAAAAATTTTTTTTCACAAATTTGGTACAGTTCATATTGTTTTTCTGTTGAGAAATGACTGAAGATTCTTCCACTATCTTCATAATCTATCATTTTTAAAAAATTAAAAATATCAGTATTAGACTTATTGTTAAGGACATCAACAATAGTCGCCGGTGGAAACTCTTCTAAAGCCTCTACTATTTTTTCTTTATTGTTAAGGGCTAGAATTTCTTCAAACTCTAACTCTTTTTCATTCTCATCCTTTTCAATCATGGAATTACTATCGAAATATTACAGGAAATATTTAGTAAATTATTGATTTTTTTATATTGGTTGATCAAGGCTCTCTGGTACTAAATATTTGATTTTTCGATTTAGAAAATCTTTAAAATTCCGATATGTTCGAGAGGATTATTAAGAAAAAGTAAAAATTATGAGCGATTCTGTAAATTTAATATTTTTTGGTTTCGGAGATTCGGACCCACTAGTTAGTGAACTTCAAGCGATTTATCAAAGTAATGATAAATTTGAAATAGAAAAAATGTCACGAGCAGACGAGGTATCTCAGTTTGTTGCAGCAACAGGTAATGGGATCTTCTTTTTTAAGATGACATCTAAAGTTGACTTACAAAATGCTGTAGGGATTTTGAAAAGTCAAAAGAAACTAATTAAAAATGGACTCATAAAACCTGCCTGTGTCACAAGTATTAAAAATCGAAAGGTAGAACAGATTTTAAATAAATACGGCTGTATAGATATTCTCGAACCAGATACAAAAGCGAAAACGTTAACGTTTAAACTCGACTTTTGGGCAAAACCAATTTTAGCTCATATGGAGAAATCTGCAAAAGATCAAGAGCTTCAAATGAAAAAGCAAGAAGCAGCTAAGAGAAATGAAGAGAAAAACAAACCAGACATGGTCACTGTTGCAGCTCTTCAGTTAGAAAGTGATTTTTGGATTTTAAAAGAGAAAAGTGATTGTAAAAAGGTTTTGAGAAGTTGGCTCATTAGGCTTCTTGGCCCGTCTTCATTTGTTGGAAATTGGGTGGAGCTCGAAGCACAACCGGGAGACAAACTTCCAACTTGGAAATTTGTCTTAAAAGATCCAAAAAATGAAGACTTTATAAAAAATGATGGAGCATGGTACTTCTATGGGGCAAAACCTGAGTTTGATTGGAAGCTCAATCGTTGGGTTTTTTCATCTGAATTACCTCATCTTTATTTTTATAGCAATGAAGGAAAAGTTTTCTCAAGATTTAAATTTAGTAATGGCCAGTTAGAGATTGCTAATAATTCTGAATTTGCTCTGACAAGAGAAGAACTCATACTTGAAACCTGTAATGCTAAATATAATTTTGATGCAGAGAACGCTAAAGAAGAAGATAAGACAGAATTAGAAAATGAAGAAGAATTGAATCATGATAAATTATCAGGAAAGGGCAGTACTGATGAGATTGGTGGTGATCCCTTATCTGGAAAGTCTAGTACAGATGAAATTGGAGGAGATCCTTTGTCAGGCAAGTCCAGTACAGATGATTTATCCAGTGATCCACTTTCAGGAAACTTAAAACCTGGAGCGGAAAAACAAGCAGAAGATAAGAAGAAGAGTTTTGAAGAAGAACCTATCCCAGGTCATATGGGTGGGAAGTCCAGTACAGATGATTTATCCAGTGATCCACTTTCAGGAAACTTAAAACCTGGAGTAGAAAAACAAACTGAAGGTAAGAAAAAGAGTTTTGAAGAAGAGCCTATCCCAGGTCATATGGGTGGGAAATCCAGTACAGATGATTTATCCAGTGATCCACTTTCAG
>CAYFHZ010000286.1:0-4949 GCA_964342535.1 uncultured Bacteriovoracaceae bacterium
ACAAGAAAGTTACATTTAGTGATGTATCTGGTGTTGAAGAAGCAAAAGAAGAACTTGTAGAAATTGTTGATTTCTTAAAAGATCCAAAAAAATATACTAAACTTGGCGGTAAAATTCCAAAAGGTGTTCTCCTTGTTGGTCCTCCAGGAACGGGTAAAACTCTTTTAGCTCGAGCAGTTGCCGGTGAAGCAGGAGTTCCATTTTTTTCAATATCAGGGTCTGATTTTGTTGAGATGTTCGTAGGTGTCGGTGCTTCAAGAGTAAGAGACTTGTTTGAACAAGGTAAAAAGAATGCTCCTTGTATTATATTTATAGATGAAATCGATGCTGTTGGTAGACATAGAGGTCACGGCATGGGTGGTGGACATGATGAAAGAGAGCAGACACTTAACCAAATGTTAGTTGAAATGGATGGTTTTGAATCTAATGAAGGTGTTATTATTATGGCCGCTACTAACCGAGTTGATGTTCTTGATCCTGCGCTATTAAGACCAGGTCGTTTTGATAGAAGAGTTACTGTTGGTCGACCAGATGTAAGAGGAAGACTAGGTATTCTTAAAGTACATACTAAAAAGACTCCTCTAGCTGATGATGTAAACCTTGAAAATATTGCTAAGGGGACTCCAGGTTTTACTGGAGCTGATTTAGCAAACCTAGTTAATGAAGCAGCTCTTCTTGCTGCAAGAGAAAGTAAAACTAAGCTTCATAATTTAGATTTTGAAAATGCCAAAGATAAAGTTCTTATGGGTGTTGAGCGTAAATCTCTTATGATTTCAGATGAAGAAAAAAGAAATACTGCTTACCATGAAGTTGGCCATGTAATAGTTGGCCTTGCCTTACCGGGTAATGATCCGGTTCATAAAGTAAGTGTTATTCCAAGGGGTGGAGCACTGGGAGTAACGGTTACTTTACCTAATGAAGATAAGCTATCGATGAGTAAGGAAAAAGCTAATAATATGATTGCTATGTTATTAGGTGGACGTTTAGCTGAGGAGTTAACGTTTACAGATTTCACATCTGGTGCTTCAAACGATATTGAAAGAGCAACAGATATAGCAAAGAAGATGGTATGTAACTGGGGAATGAGTTCAGCTTTAGGTCCAGTTAATTTTACTGCTAATCCTCACAGTCCATTTGGTGGGCAAGGTGCGGATAATTCCACTTATTCTGAGGAGACTGCAAAGAAAATTGATGACGAAGTCGGAAGAATCATTAGAAGAAATTATGATATGGCCAAAAAGATATTGATAGATAAATCAGAAATTCTAAAGTCAATGTCAGAAGCTCTTATTTTGTGGGAGACACTTGACTCCGATCAAATTAAATCTTTAATGAAAGGAGAGGATATTGGTCTTCCTGTTCTTAAAAAAGAGGGGTTAAAAGGCGAAGTTGCTAAAGAATCTACAAAGGATGGGGAAAAGGACGATTCAGTAAATGATTTAGATCCTAATCTAAGCCCTGCATAAAATGTTAGAAGCTCATAATCAATTAATGGGAGTTCTTAATATTACTCCAGACTCTTTTTCTGATGGTGGGCAGGCAACGAGTATAAATTCTTTTACCAATAAATTTGAAGATCTTTTATGTTCAGTTCAAATTATCGATATAGGAGCTGAGTCAACAGCTCCTTTTAATCAAAAGATCAGCTCTCAAAACGAATTAGAACGATTCAAAAATGTTTTTATTCCTTATATGCAAAATCATGATGACCCTCGTATTACGATTTCAATTGATACTTATAAGGTAAATGTCTTTAAAGTCATCGGAGAGGAAGTAAAAAAATATTGGCCAAATTCAAAACTCATTTTTAATGATGTTTCTGGTAAATTAGATCAAGAGTTATTTAGTTTATGGGATGAGGCCAAATTTGATTTCGATTATGTATTTTCACATAACCTCGCACCCGACAGAGAAAGTACACAACATCATATGAATTATAAATTAAATACAAATAATTGGGATTTCCTTGAGGAATGTATAAATTATTTCCAGACAGGTCTTGATAAAATTAAAGGAGTACCTTCTCAAGTTATAATAGATCCTTTATTTGGATTTTCTAAAACCCGAGCGCAAAATCATTTTTTACTTAATAATATAAAAAATTTTTTGCTACAGTTTCATCATGATATTCCATGTTTAATTGGAATTTCTAGAAAATCATTTTTGAGAGTTCCAGCTGACTTAGATATGACGGTTGAACAAAATAAAATAGAAGTAGATTTCATCCAAAGTAATTTGTTATTTAATATGATACAAGAAAAACTTAATAGGCATATTATTTATCGCGTTCACGATCCTGTTTCATTTGTTGCAGCTAGAAAGTCATTTTCAATATTAGAAAGTGCTAAAGAGGAGAGTCTAAAGTGAATATTTCTTGTTCATATATCGTTCTTTACTCTTCACAGCCTCAGAGGTTAATGCAATTTTTTACTTCAATTTTTGATATAGAAAACACATCTAAAGAGTCTTCTTTTTTAGAGTTTCGAATTTTAGACTTAACTTTTAGAATAATTTATAAAGAAGATCTCGACCCTAGAGACTTAGTATTACCACTTGTTTTTAATCTTGAATCGGAATTAAGCCTCCTTGAACTTTCTCAAAAGATTGAATTCACATACTACAGAGAATCATTTAAAGATTTTGAATTGAACTTAAAGGGGCAAAAGCTTATCTTTAGCGACCCTGATGATAGAAAGTGGATTCTTGAGTGTAAAGAGAGTTTTAACCACTCACTACCAGACCAAAACAGTATGAATAATAACTGTCTTTTATCTTAAATTGTAAGAATCTGTTAGTTGTCATCTTGCTTTGTGAATTCTAAGATTTTTTTATTAAATTAAGCAAATGGGAAAAGGATATCCAATGAAAAAATTAATCGCGCTTACTTCCTTGCTCGTTCTTTCACATGGGAATGCAGCTTCAAACAGCACTAAAGTTATTTACGGTGATGATAACAGACTAGATGTTATCGACAGTACAAATGCTATGTATATTGAATTATCTGAATCAACTGCGGCCATGATTTCTTCTAGTCGAATCAATGTAAACTCACAAGGTGAAGTTAAACTTGGTGGTTCTCAATTAACTGATATGGGAATTTGTAAGTCAGAAAGATTTGCTACACAACCTGTTGTTGCTAATTGTTCAGGTTTTCTAGTTGGAGAAGATCTTCTCGTAACTGCTGGTCATTGTATAACGTCTGAATCTGACTGTGCTAAAAATAGTTGGGTTTTCGATTATAAAATTTCTCAAAAAGGTCAAACTTCAATTACTGTAAGTAAAGAGAGTGTTTATACTTGTAAGAAAATTATCAATAGAGAGTTAAGTAGATGGGATAAAAATGACTTCGCGCTTATCCAATTAGATAGAAAAGTTACTGATAGAAGAGTTTTAGATGTTAGAAAATCTGGAAAGATTACTAAAGGTGAAAATCTTGTTGTTATTGGACACCCAAGTGGACTTCCTACTAAAATTGCAGATGGTGCATATGTTAAATCACTAAGTGGAAAATACTTTTCAGCAAATTTAGATACTTACGGTGGTAACTCTGGATCAGCAGTATTTAATGCAGACACAGGAATCATTGAGGGAATTCTTGTTAGAGGTGCTACAGACTATGTCTATAACAGCTCACAAGGTTGTAGAGTATCAAATGTACTTGGTAATGACTCTGGAAGTGGTGAAGATGTAACTTACATCACTAATATCGAAGAATTACAATAAGCTTTTAGTTTACATGCCATAAATCTTACAAAGCCTTACTTTGTGTGAGGCTTTGTTTGTTTTTTTAATACCTGACAAAATTGACTTTCTTTAATTGTTAAACGAATATTTAGTATTACTGTAACAAACGGGAGAAACTGTATGAAAAATTTATTATGTCTTATTTTCATCTTTTCTTCACCTTTATATGCAGCAAAGATTGCTGTAATTGATAGTGGTGTGGATGTAGAGCACAAGGACTTATTACCGTCAATTTGGACCAATCCAAATGAAATTGCAAACAATAATAGAGACGAAGATGGCAATGGCTATCAAGATGATGTTTATGGTTGGAATTTTGCTGAATCTAATAATTTAGTTATTGATAGATCTTATTTAGGGACTTTCTCTGATGCGCCATATAAGTTTTTTGATATTCAAGGAAAAATGTTTTTAAACCAAGCATCTCCTGAAGAAATTGCTTGGTTAAAGGAAAGGTTAGCTGAACCAGATTTTCTCAAAGAAATGAGTAAATTTGGAAACTTTGTTCATGGAACACACGTAGCAGGGATCACTGTTAAAGGAAATGATTCGCAAATTATTTCAGTAAAGTTAATTCCTACAGAAATTAAGCCTGTTGGTAAGCAAATTGCTGCTAATATAATGTCACTAGGTAATGAAGTAACTCCAGCTGTATCCGGAGTTAGAATGAGAATTTTAAAAGCAGGCTTAAATGTTTTAGCTAAACAACAAATGACAATGCTTGAAGAAATTGCTGCTTATGTTGCAGGGCATGAGGCTGATGTAGCAAATGGTTCTTTTGGAACTGGTTACAATCAAGCAAAAGGCATTACTGATAATCTATTTAAACTTACATTTTTTAGAGATCCTACTGAAGAAGAAAGTAAGGAGGTAGCACTTCATTTTTTAAATGCGGTTCTTACTCATGGTAAATCAATGGTTGCATCTGCTCCTAAAACATTATTTGTTTTTGCAGCAGGAAATGATGGTATGAATAATGATATTTATCCAACTAGTCCTACAAATATTCAAGCCGATAATGTCATTTCAGTTGCAGCAACCTATAAATCTGAATTTATTGCTCCATTTTCAAATTATGGTGTTGAGCAAGTAGATATTGCAGCACCAGGAATGCTTATTCATTCAGCAATACCAGGGGATGAATATTTAAATGTTAGCGGAACTTCTCAAGCGGCACCATACGTAGCTAATGTTGCAGCAGTGGT
>CAYFHZ010000287.1:0-4904 GCA_964342535.1 uncultured Bacteriovoracaceae bacterium
CCTGTAACGACAACTTAATTACGTTGGATATGAACGGTGAAAGAATCATTGAGAATCCGGACATTGCACTTGATTACCTAACCCGCCAGCAAGCCTTTTTTTCTCAAAATGATATCCCTTATGTTCGTTTTTATAGAGTATCAAAATATGAAGACTTATCCCTGATACAGGGAAATGGCCCTTTCATGGCAAAAGTTTCACATGGAGGCTATGATGGGTATGGAAATCTGTTTATACAAAATATCGCTGAGTTAAAGGAAAAGATAACAAAATTTTCAAATGATTTTACAAATGAAGTTTTAATTGAAGACTTTGTACAAATAAAGTCAGAATTTGCCTGTATGATTATTAAAGGCAAGCACAATGATTTAATTCTACCTCCTTGTAAAACAGTACAAGAAGATAGCATTTGTACCTTAGTTGAATACCCTTTAACACTTGAGGAGAATCAGAAAAAGCAATTAGAGTATATAACAAATAAATTATTAGACGCTCTTTCTGGTCCAGGAGTTTATGCATTCGAATTTTTTGAAACAGAGAGGGGAGATATTCTTGTTAATGAAGCAGCTCCTAGAGTACATAATAGTTATCATTTTACCATTGAAGCATTTGATCAAAGTCAATTTGAGCTATTTATTGAAGCTGTGCTTGGAATGGAGCTAGACTATCCTCATGAAAAGTATTCTCATGTCTCGATGGTGAACGTTTTAGGACAATCGAGTGGAACTAATTATCATTTAACCTTTCCTGAATTTGCTGGTAACTATGAATACAAAATTCATTTGTATGGAAAAAAAGAATGTCGTCCTGGTCGAAAAATGGGACATATTTCTCTTTATGGAAATGAAAAAAATATAGATTTTGCAAAAAAAATTAAAAGTGAGTATCAAATATGAAAAAAATTATGGTTGTTATGGGAAGTGATAGTGATTGGACTGTAATGAAGCTTGCCGCTGAAACCTTAAAATCTTTTGGAATTGATTACGAGTCAAGAGTTGTTTCGGCCCATAGAACTCCCGAGGATTTACAACCTTTTGCTAAAGAGTGTGAAGAACAAAGTGTTGGAGCTATAATCGCTGGAGCAGGAGGAGCAGCTCATTTACCAGGAATGTTAGCTTCATATACTTATTTGCCAGTTATTGGAGTTCCAGTTAAGGGAAGTTCAACAGATGGCATGGATTCTCTTTATAGTATCGTTCAAATGCCAAAAGGTGTGCCGGTAGCAACAGTTGGTATTAATAATGCAACAAATGCAGCCTTATTAGCTATCCGTATGATTGCAGCCTTTGATGAACAAACACAACAGAAACTATTAAACTTTAGAGAAAAACAAAAAGAAGAAAGTCGACTTAAAACACAAAACCTAGTGTGAAGGTAAAAATAGTAACGAGCAGTTGCCATTCTTTAACTCAGGAAATGATTTGATAAAGTTGTTAATATAAGTTTTATCTAATTTTGATTCAAAAACTTTCCGGGTTAAGATCTTTTTCATTTCATCATCAGTTATTGAATTATTGTGGAGATCCATGAGTTTGAGATTTAAATGATTTGTAGTCCCAATAAGGTGTATGATTCCTTCAAAATCACGTGTCTTTACTAGTTGATTGATATATTCAGGGTATGGATTTACGGACGTATTGATGTTTTTTATGTCTAAGTAAAACCGATTTATAATATTGCTTTCAATTCCATTATCAATTAAGAATTTAGGCTCGAAAATAGCTTGAAATTCAAGTCTTGTTATATTCTGCAACCTCGGGCTATTCATTTCACTTATTAACCCAATAAGTTGGTCATGTCTTTCTGTTTTGTGTATGTCTAGAAAATATTGTCTTATTGCTAGGTAGATCTCATTAACTTCATCAACTTGTTCATGTCCAGCAAGCTGATAAAGGAGCTGACTAATTTCTATTGGAGCAAGCTTGGGCTTAGCTTGTAAGACTACTTTGCAATTTTCCCAAAGATTTTTTTTAGGAATACTCGTATTCAATGCAGACATTATATAGGTATAGAGTTTAATAAGGAGATTAGGTGATACTTTGTGTTGAAATAAGAATTTTGGGTCTCCTAGGATGGAAAATTCAGCTTCTCCCATGTATCTAAGTGTTTCAATAGATCCACTAAATAAACTCTTGATGGTTGAATCCAGAGTTGATCTTATTGCTTCTTGATTACTATTTGCCAACAGTAATTTAATTGCTGCAATGTAGCGGTTCTTATTTTCAGAATTATTTTTTTTGTAGAGATTTGAGATTAATTCTTTAAGAGAAATATCGCTTATTTCATATCCACTTTTGGCCATATGTTCAAGCCCTTTTGAGAAGAGATCTAAGGAAATATTTGCATTTGATCTTAGCATCAGCATTCTCATCATTCTCGTAATAAGAACAGGATCTATATCATATTTCAATAGTGTCTCAACGCTTAAGAATTCTTGGTAAACACTTTGGGGGAGAAGCTGTAATGTACTATCCGGTGCTCTCATATATCGATTAAGCAGATCTTCTATCTGAACTTTATTTGTCCCTACATCAGATTTTGTAAGAGATAATTTCATAATTTTTATAAAATATTGAAAGTTAATATCATTCTTTTTGTTATACAGTGACCTTGTAAGCTCATAGAGTGCTTCTCCGCTCAATAAGTGACCTTTATCTATAAATGTTTTTAGCCCTTTCGCGTAATGATCTAAAGGTATATTTTCATTGTTGGCACTTATTAATGAACTAATAAGTTTTGTATATGTATTAAAGTTAACATTGTTTTTAATTAAAAATTCAGCATTATACATATATTTGTACTCACTTAAACTAATGAATTGCTTTATATCTCTTGTGGCCACAATTCTTGACTTTAATGCTGCTTCAAGTATATTTTTATTTTCTTGAATCGTTGAGGGATGAAATGAGCTTTGAATAGCTTTCATAAAGTCTTCTAAATCACTAGCTTTTAACTTATAGGTACTATTTAGAAGATTACGCACATCATCTGTAGAGAGTTTATAGCCAGAACTAATGATCGTACTTAGATCAGATGCTAGAGTAGACATGGGAATTTGGGTGTTCCCTGAATTTATAATCAATGTAATTAATCTTACGAGTAGATAAGGTCTAACATTTTCCCTTGTAAGGTAAGGTATATTATATATTTTTTGATACTCACTTAATGGAAGATGTGTTAAAGTTTGACGATGGTGATCGATTTTTCTATTTAGAATTGCCTCTATATTTTGACGCCGTTCTTCCTTATCAAGATAGAGAAATGATTCATGAATGATCTGTGCAAGCTTATCAAAATTTTCTTCATGGTAGGCCATAGGAATAACATCAGTTAGTCTCTTAATCATTAATTGAGAAATTTTTATTTTAGAATTTACAATATACTCAAGGTCTTCAATAAGAACACTAAGAGGAATTTGATTATTTTGTATCTCTATTAGGCTTGCAATTAACTCTATACTGAAACTTACTTCAACTCCATTTTGTATAAGTTTTTGAGATCTATACAGATTTTCATAAACTTCGTTTGATAGTTTTGAAAGTGATTGTTTATTCTTACTTTGGTCTTGTACCATAGAGCCTAAAGTAATACCTTTGTCTGATGATGAATTTAAGTTGATGTTTTTTTCAATTTCTTTTGTTAAATGAGAAAGTTCATTTTGGTCATAGAAAGGGGATACTTTGGTAAGTAACTCAGAAAAGGATATAGGAATTAAGTCTTTTGAGCTTGTGATGAGTTCATAGAGATCTTTTTTAAGGGTTTCAATAGGTATCCATCTGTTCTTAGCTACTATTAGGCTAGTAATAAATCTTATTACCTGTTTGTTTGGAATGTTATTTTTTAATAAGTATTGTGGCCTATAAAAAGTTTCATATTGAATAAGATTTATATTGTATTGATGGTTTAAATTTCCTTGTATTGTTTCAAGAATGATATTTTGAAATATTTTTTGTCTTGTCTCAAGGGGATTTAAAGCGATTGATTCTTTTACAACTTTTACCAATTTAGTTTGAGTTTCATTTTGTGGCATCTGTAGAATATATCTCAAGATATTATCCATTTCATTAACATTGAATGTGATTTTTTTTGAGGTAAGGAACTCAATATCTTCGGTGACTGCATTCATGAGTTCTTCTGTGGGATTACTTTCAAAAAATTTCAAAATAAGAAATAAAATGTTTTTAGTGGGCACCCCTAATGAATGTAAATCTTTTGATCTATAAAATTGCAAGTATTCAGTTGGATTTATTCTTTGCATTCGACCATTACTACTATTGATTCTAAAATTCAAAATTTCATTTATTTCGCTTTTTTGTGATTCCCGTTTTCTTGAAGAATATGATTTTTTTAGTAATTGAATAATTTTATCTATGTCATTTGACGGTAATTTTTTCTCGAAATGATACAAAAGTCTAGCAATAGATTGAGTATCGATACGATGTCCCATTTTTATAAATGTCTCTAGCTCTGATGCGAGAAGAGAGTGATGTATTACTGTGTTATTTTCAATGAGGGATTTTAAAAGTTGTGATATGAAAGCATGGTGAACATTGTTATTAGAAAGTGTTTTTACACTAAAAAGTTCTTGGTATACTTCCGAAGACATTTGAGTTGTGTAATTTGTATAAGAGAGATCATTGACAATAATAGACTCATAAACCTCTTTTAATTCATTTTTATCTAGCATAGAAAATATGGCATTGACTGTTTTGGAAAATGTGACAATATCATCTTTATCCATTGTTTCTATAATCGAGTGTATCGTTTGGTAAATAGATTTTAAGTCAATTATATCTATTTTAAGTTTTGGAAGTAATATCTCTAAAGATGGAATGAGGTTCTTTTTTATACTAACTGGTACATGCGGTTCAAGAAGTTTTAGAATAAAATGAAAGTAGCTTTCA
>CAYFHZ010000288.1:0-4894 GCA_964342535.1 uncultured Bacteriovoracaceae bacterium
GGACTGGTATCAGATATGAAAGAGATGAAAAATCATATTTACCACCCTCTTTACGATATAATATAAATTGGGATGAGGTTGGTGAACGAAGATTTAGGCAAACACGTTTACAGCGAGTTCCCTTGGATAAGCCGGCCCCTACCATTTTGACTTCAAGAACAATGTATTACCATCCAACAGAAGCCAGATATCTTACAGCTAGAGAAGCGGCAAAACTTCAAAGTTTTCCTAATGACTTTTTGTTTGCAGGAAGTGTGACAGCCCAATTTAGACAGATTGGTAATGCTGTTCCTCCATTGATGGCCAAGGCCATAGGTAAACAAATTAAAAAAATTAATTTTCAATCTCATCATATTCTTTCTTCTAAAAATAGAATTCAAAACGATTTAAGTAAAAATGCTTTCAGCTACAAAGCTAATTGAGAAGAATTAATTAAAGCATGTTAACAGGTCTTGCACTTGTTTTTTTTCATATGAGATACGATTTATTCCTCGAATTCTATCAAAGAGAGTTCTTGAAACTCCTTCTTCATGTTCTGGAATAGCTGCACAAGATTCTTTTAAGACCTCTGTCAACTCAAAGCTTTTTCCTGAGTCTTCAAGTAATGTTGTTATACTTTCTTTAAGTTTTTTTACGAACTTGATATTTAACTTCGAAGCTGCATAGTCTAATGGCGTTTCTCCATTTACATTTGCTAGTAGTGGAGAGAGGTTGTAATCGACTAGAAGTGAGTAGACCTCATCATTATCAGCTTTGATACTAGATATAAAAAGCATAGCTGATAGGTGACTTGGTACCTTATCTGATATTTGAAATATGGTATTTAGAATTTCTTTTGATCGAGTTTTGTCTTTATCTTCTATAATCCTAGTAAAAGTGTTTTCCTTTAGTGCAAACTTTCTAAATGAACTCGAATTTAGCATTTTATACTTAATTAAGTTTATAGATGATTTCTTTATTATGTTTAGATGAGTTTGTTCTTTATCTTCTTTTCGGTTATCTATAGCATCAACGAGTTCAATAATGACCTTTAAATTTTTCTGTTTACTTAAAACATAGAGTTCAGATCCTTTCGATATATGTGCTCCATATAGAATTAGCTCTACGGCAATTTCTTGTTCTGACTTGTTAATTGCGTACTCTAGTGGAGAGAGTTGCTCAGAGTGATGCATGTTTGGATTAACTTTTCGCTCAAGCAGGGTTTTAACCAGGAAATAATCTTGCTTGAAAATTGCAACTAGTAGGGGAGTTTGTCCTGACTTATTTGATAACTCTATATCAGCACCGGACTCGATAATTTTATTAGTTATGATATTATCTGCTAACAATATTGAGAGTGTTAGGGGGGTGTGGCCGTTATCAAATTCAAAGTTTAGATTTTTATTTTCAAGTATTGCTTGGTCAATTATTTGTAAATCATTTGATAAAATAGCATCATAAAGAAGCTTTTGTGCCTTTATATTTTCATTGTCACTACCTGTTTTTACTTCTTCATTTTGTTGTTTTGGAGCTACCACTTTTTCTGTATCTTCTATTGATTTACCACAGCTATAGATTAGAAGAAGTAAACATATCTTAGCAATCACTTTTAAGCAGCTTGAGAGGTGGTTAGGTTTTAATTTCATGCTTAATTTTTACATGAAATCTACTTTTTCTGTGATTTGTTGAAAACTTTACATAGAAAAGGGGAGACATTGCTCCCCTAACTTATTGAAATTTTAGCAGTTATCTTAGTAGATTTTGCTTTTATTTCTTTTAGATAATTTAATTAAGCGTTTAAAATCAGAGTTACCTCTAATATCATCAAGTGTTAGTAATACCACTACACCTGCACCTTCACCTTGAGAGTTAGGGTGAATTAAAGATACTATACCGTAGCTTTTGCCATTGATTTTGATTTTATAATGTACTCCGATATTGAAATCTGCTGGTAAGCTTATAGGTAAAAAGAAACCAAATAGCTTTTCAGAAGCATAAAAAGTCATATCTTTTGCCTGTGGAACGTTAACAGCTAATGCAGGTAATGTTCCATCAATAAGGAATGGGAATGCTCTTCCATCTGGTAAAGTCTCATTCGGTACAACTCTAAAATTGTCATTCTCAACATCTTTAACGTCGAATGCAACTTGAATCATCGTTCCAGAGCTTAATAAATCCCCTGATAATGCTGGAGAAATTGTTACTGTTGAATTATCCATATTTCTTAAAGGTAATGTAACGCCACCTTGTAATTCAATATTCTCTAATTCTACAGTAATCAAGATTTTTCCGTCTTGAACATTAATTGTTGGACCTAGAACACCTGGTATGTATTCTCCTGCCTCTTGGTTTAAACATGATGTTGCTGAAAATAATACAGCACCCATTAGTAAATAAGATAAGATTTTCATAAATTTCCCTTCCCTTTATGTTTCCCTAAGTATTGTTAAATCCTTTTTCGGTGATAAAATTGCACTCTTGATAGTAAAAAGGAAAAAATTGCCTAATCCATGCAATTACAGATAATTAAATGCAATGTATGAAAAAATCTCAGTTGAGAAAGAGTCCGAGTAATGTTATAAATTATATCAATGGGTCATTAATTAATCTAAGGAGTTAGTATGAAACTAATCGTTTTACTGGGACTTATGTTCAGTATTTCTTTTGCTAATGCATTTGATGCAGCAAAAAAATTCAAAGACACGTGTACTCAATGTCACACTATTGGTGGTGGTGATAAAATCGGTCCTGATTTAGCAGGTGTTAGTAAAAGAAGAAAAATGGAATGGATAATTAAATTTGTTAAATATCCTGATGGAATGATTAATGGTGATGAAGAAGAGCCTGGTTATGAAAAAGCTGATCCTCTTGCAAAAGCTCTTTTTGAAGCTTATAAGCCACAGGCCATGACAGAGCAAGAAATGTCAGATGCTGAAATCAAAGCTGTTATCAAGTATATTGATGATCAAAAGAAAGCGCCAAAAGGTAAAATCGTAAAGTTTGAAGCAGATAGAAAAAAGAAAAAATAATTCGAAATGATATTAGTTAAGCGTAACCCTCCTATTACTATTTGGTTATGGACAGTCAGTTTTATGGTCCTGATGATGGTATTGATAGGTGGGGTTACTCGCTTAACAGATTCTGGTCTTTCCATGGTTGACTGGAAGCCAATTATGGGAGCAATACCTCCGCTGAATGATGCTGAATGGAATAAAGCATTTGATATGTATAAAGCTTATCCTGAGTTTAAGAAAGTTAATTTTGAAATGGACCTTGCAGGTTTTAAATCTATTTTCTTTTGGGAATACTTTCATCGTTTATTTGGAAGACTTATAGGTCTTGTTTTCTTTCTGCCGTATATGTATTTTCTCGTTCGTAAAGAGCTTAACTCTCGATTAAATTTAAAATTAATCATCGCTCTTCTTCTTGGTGGATCTCAGGGACTTATGGGTTGGTATATGGTACAAAGTGGACTTGTTGATCGACCAGATGTGAGTCATTTTAGATTGGCCGCCCATTTAGGATTAGCTTTTCTTATTTTAGGTTATCTTTACTGGCTCATCTTAGAAATTAAAAACAAGAGAGCTGTAAGAGTTTTATTAGTACCTTTCAAAAAAACACTCATTATATTTAGTTCACTTGTTGTTATTCAAATTTTATTTGGCGCCTTTGTTGCCGGACTTGATGCGGGGCTTACTCATAATACTTTTCCTAAAATGGGAAGAAATTGGATACCTCCTGAATTAATTAACGCGATAAGTAATCCCTCTGAGTTAATTCATAATCCAGTAGTTATTCAATTTATTCATAGAACTATAGGAATTTGTATTGGTTTTTATTCTCTATTTTTATGGAGAGCATCATTTAAAAGCACACTTTTTTTACAAAAACGTTCTTTTCAAATGATATTTGCAGTCGTATTGATTCAAATTATTCTTGGAGTTATGACTTTACTTCATTATGTACCAATATCACTGGCGAGTTTACATCAAATAGTTGCCGCCGTGCTTCTTCTCCTGGTTGTAAGGTTGTGGTTTTTTAGTTTTCATCGCTATTAACATCCTGAAAACTCTGGTTTTTTAACTCTGTAAACTAGGGTTTTTTACTTGCCTACTTATTCTTTTATCCTCATAATGAACCTAAAATTTGTGTTAATTTTTAGATTTTAAACTGATTTGAATCATAGGATTGGTCAAAACAAGTGCGTTTAGTATTTATAATATTTTTTATATTTTCATTTGAGGTTTTTGCTATAGGTGGCAAAGGACCAATGGAGCTTGCAAAGTCAGGTTTACAAAACCGCAAGAATCCAGTTTTAGATAAAGTTGGTATAGATGAACATCTTGGTGAGAGTATTGATTTATCTCTACCGTTTACAGACCAATTTGGTGATGATGTGACATTGCAGAAGTACTTTGGGAAAAAACCTGTTTTTATGGTGCTTATTTATTATGAATGTCCTACGCTTTGTAGTCTTCACTTGAATGCTCTTGTTGAAACCTTAAGAGAGTTTGAGTGGAAAGTTGGTAATGAGTTTGACTTTGTAGCTATCTCAATTGATCCTGAAGAATCTCCTAAACTTGCCCAAATGAAATTAGATTCATATTTAGAACTCTATGGAACCCCTGGACAATCTAATGGCTGGCATTTTTTAACAGGTAATGAGTCTAGTGTTAAGGCCATTACAGAGCAAATTGGTTTTAGATACGCATGGGATCCTAGAGAGCAACAATGGGTTCATGGAGCTGCTGCTTATGTACTGACACCTGAAGGAAAAATTTCATATTATACACAACTCAGATGGTAGCAGCTTGAATTCGAGATCAGAACTTTTCTCAACTTGCAGACATAGAACAAAAAATTTACTTAGCAATCTCCAGTGAAATTTAATTAGTAATCTCCAGTGATATTTCAT
>CAYFHZ010000289.1:0-4851 GCA_964342535.1 uncultured Bacteriovoracaceae bacterium
GAAAAAAAAATATGGAGATTATAGATACTCACTTTGGACTGGAGATCTCGGTATTATTTGGCTAAATGAATGTCTGAAAACAAATGTGGCCAAATTACCTTTCTTAGATACTTTCTAAGTTTTAAAAAGACTCACATGTATCAAACCACCAATTTTTATCAGTGCTTTCGCCGTTATTTGTTATTTCAAGTTTCATTCCATTAAAATCGGAAAAAAGATTAACACCTTTTTCAAAACGACCATTATAAGCAAACGATCCATCATGAAACTTATGAACTTTTACAGAACAGAATTCTTGATCGTTATTAAATTCACAATAACCATTTAAAATATTTGTAAATGGTTTTCGAAGGTATGATACTAAATCTTCACCAGTGATATCAATTTGGTGACTTAGGTAATTACTTTCGTCTACAAGATAGACATTAAGGCTATTTTGAGTACCAGAATTTTTACAATTTAATACTTTGCTTTTAGCAGCTAAAAGTTGTGTCGAAGAAAAGATTAAAAATAAAAATATAAAGTGTCTCATATCATTTTCCTTTTATGTGCTTAATAGCTTCTCTTTTAACGACAATAAAACCTTTATGAAACTAAAATATAGCCTAAGAAGTTAAATTGAGAATTTATTACATGTGTAATTAAAAAATTTGAATATTGGTCATTCTCCATTTCAAGAATAGGGCAATAGAAGGAAAAGAGCTTCTTTAATAAAACAATTTTTTAAGTAAACAATAGCTGAAAGTGGGCTTGGATTATATTTTAAAGAAGGTAAGTATTTGAAATTAATGCAAATGATAGTTCAATTAGGAATGTAACATTCCCTGTATTAATTTCAATATATATAAATATAGTTAAATCATATGGGAAAATAAAGAAGATATAAATTCTTTTTTTAGGAAATATAAAATGCTTAAATATTATGTAATTGGATTATTCTCTTTGTTGATCTCTCTGAATACATTTGCTGCTTTAAATGGTTGTGACGTTTCTAATATTCCAAGTGACGTAAAACAGAAAATTGAAAACAGCTGTCAAAATGATCATTCCTGTAGTCTATCTCTGTTATATAAAACCAATGAAGATAATGTCTTGTTAAACGCTGCTGAAGTAGGAAATCTTGAGCTCATTAAAAAAAATATCCAAATGGGGGTATCAGTTAATTATATTTTTTCTTATCAATGTCGTGTTTCTCTTGATATGAAAAATGGAAAACCAAATTATACTGTTTTCGAACAAGGGTATGAAACTTTATTGTCTAAAGCTCTTATTAATGATCACATGGAAATAGTTGATTTACTTTTAAGAAACGGTGGGGATTTATTTTTTCTTAGAAAATTAAATGGTCATGGAGTCAAGAGTAAAATTATTGAAAATAACAACATTGAGAAACTAGTATTTATCCTAAAGCTTGTTAATTACGACCAAAAAATTTTGGATAGTTTTTTGTTTGAAGCATCGATGGCAATTAATTCTAATCTTGTGAAAGCGCTCATAGAAAATGGTGCTAATGTTAACTCACTTTTAAGTGACTTAGGTAGTATTCTCAATACTTCTAGAAATAAAAAACTAAAGAGCATCTTGAAATGCTAACAGTGTTAAAAGAAAATAATTTAAAATTCACGGAGTATAATCGTGATACGTTTGGCTTTTACATGAAAGCTATGCTGGATAACAATGTTGAGCTGTTAAAATTCTTATTAGAAAGTGGCTTGAAAATTCCTTCTAATATTAAGATCATATATAATATAGCAAAGAAAAGAAACCAGTCTGAAATTGTAAATTTACTTTCTGAATATGAATAAAATAGTTAAAGCAGTTATTACTGACTATGATGAAGTAATTAGACTTTCTACATTGATACTCTATATTAAAATATACAATTATGATCTATTCTTACCGATCTAATTTTTTTATTATCCTGAAAGTAATTCTTAAAGTATTCCTAACTATTGATAAAGAAAAATGCAGTGTGACTTTTACAAAATTACATAGGCTGTTATCTTATAAAAAAGGGAGATTTATATGAAGACTTTTATTTTATTACTTACAGTAATATTTTTTACTTCTTGCGAGTATATTGTAGTTGATGAATCAATTTGCGAAAACAAACTATCTGATTTTGATGAAGTTATTGGGGAGTATGAACCTTCAGATCCTAATCTTCCTAAAGAATGGACTCTACGTATAGAGAAAGTCAGATTTGGTGAATATCTTATGTCTATGGGACCAGACCATTCAGAAAAGGTAAAACATTTACATTGTAAATTTGAAGATAAATCTTATTTCGAAGCTATACTTAAAACTTCTAGTGGGACCTTCTATATACCAAGTTTTATTGATTACAGTAGATACGGAGAAGTATCTTTCAGTCCTATATCAATTAATGAATCAGATTTAATTCAAGAGAATATTAAGTATAAAGTTACTGAAGACACTATATTAAATCAATATCGAAAAGAAATACATATAAGCAATATTAATATTAACTCCGACTTGTTTATGTTCAAAACTTATGAAAATTCACCAACGTATTATAAAAAAATTAAGTAAATATTGAAATAATTTTTCTTTGACTTTAAGCTGTTCTCCTAATTTATTTAATAGGAATAATATATTGGATATTGAGAAAAGTATTTAGGAGGAATATGTTATATAATCTTAGATTTTCATATAGAGTGATGAGGCTTTTAACTTTGCTTTTATTTATTGTTACATCATTTGATTTAAAAGCTGATTCTTCTTGTGAACCCCCTCTTTATTCCTGCGCAAATTTTGCCGATTTAGAAGCTGGAGATCCTAGGCTTAAACCTCTTGAAGATGAAGTAAAAATATATTTAAAATCATTAACCAAAAAAGATTTAAACACAAGATTGGCAGGGTTTAAATTAAAGACTGACAAAGTAATATTTAAAAACTGGACGTTGATCCATTTAAATAATTCTAATAAAAAACATTTGATAGCTCTCAAAAACACAACTGGGACAATATATAGTTTTATTTGGATGGATACTGGTAAATTTACATATCCTAAGAAAAGTCAGTGCACAAAAGAATTTCATGATTGTACAGATCAAAATGAGCCTACTAGCATAATTGATGGAGAAGTTCATACATATGGAGAAGTTTCAAAAGATATAATCGTATTTCCATATTGTGCCCATAAATGTTTAGAATTATAGAAGGTAGAGTTTTTGGAGAAAAAAGCCTCTATATTTCAGTTTGTTATAAAATTTTTGTAAATCTTTGAAGAAACTACTAGGTTGAGAAGATTAATGAATTTAATAATATATGTGTGTTATCCAAAAAGCTGAGAAAGGATAAGTTATGCCATATATATTGTCACCTCTTATTACTGAAAACAGTGAGGAAATGTGGTATGAAGGAACTGCATATAGCAAAGACTCAATTTACTCAATTATTCCTGGAAAAATGCCACCCTTAAAAAGTCACGAGGACTAGGTATTGGGAAAAAGACCTACGTTTTTCAAAAAATATTACAACTATATTTAAAAAATTTAACAAAGCTATTATTGATATCGAGATTCAAAATGCAGGTCATTTTCCATTTTTAGATGAAAATAATAGCAAGATGGTCATCAAGTCTATTATTAACCATGTAAATTAAACAGAAAGTTAATTAAAGTAAAAAAGCATCTACTTTTTAGAGACTGTATAATTTAATCTTTCATTTGTTTTCTATAATAACCTTTTAGAGCGCCAATTTGTCTTTCATTGAGTCCTTCCACGTAAGTCTTTAAGATGAAAAATCGATAAAGAATTTCAGCAGAGATCCTTCTGGCTTTTGGTGTGTTGATATATAGGAGTAAAAGAGTCAATCCAAACTCTGCTATATCTACTTTACGATAGTGTCTTTCTCGTCCTCTGGGGCCTGATAAGTAACTGTTTTCAATGAAGTTTGTACAAAGACCAAATTTGGGCTCTGTACCGAGTTCTGATTTACACTTATCAATTGACCTTAAAATATGTTTGTGATTGACCTCAAAATGCTCCGCAATCTTTAATGAGTCGGTTACTGCACCAAAAGGTGTATCCCTAATCCACACATCTCCCATAATATGCTCATTAACTAAATCTTTTAACCTTGGAGGTCTTGTTTCAAAAGGTTTTTCTATCCTAAAGTTGTTCATTATTTCTCCCTGTCGAAATGAAAGAGTGCAAGGTGACGTCAAAATAATAAAATGTAATAGTTCGAAATTAATGGAGTAATAGTTTGGGTTATGTACTTTTTTGCAACTAAGGTTATTTTTCTTAGTAGGATTAGCCTTATATATGAAAGTATATACGATATGTTTTTAGTCACTTAGAATTGTGATTTAATGAATTGAGGAAACAGATAGATTATGGTTCAGAGTAGAAAAGTTAAAGCCGTTATTACGGACTTAGATGGTGTTATCAGGTTCTTTCCTGAGACTAGGGATAATGAGTTTGAAAAGAAATATACTCTCCCCATTGGTTCATTAGTTGAAAATGCCCTTACAGGAGATGATTTAAACCAA
This sequence comes from uncultured Bacteriovoracaceae bacterium, assembly GCA_964342535.1. Classification (GTDB taxonomy): domain Bacteria; phylum Bdellovibrionota; class Bacteriovoracia; order Bacteriovoracales; family Bacteriovoracaceae. The sequence goes on from CAYFHZ010000289.1 coordinate 4,521, forward strand.
GTTATCACGGGAAAGATTTCTGATAAAGAATGGAGATCAAGGATTGCGAAAAAGTTAAATGAAAAATATAAAGTAAATAACTCTGAAGACATTGTTAATTTATGGTCTGACTTTCCAGGTGAGATCAATCAAGCAGCACTTAGACGACTTCAAGAAGCTAGAAAAAATGTTCCTTTAGTCTTGATGACCAATGCAACTGATAGACTTGCTTCTGATCTTAATAAATTAGGAATACAAGATAAATTTGATTATATTATTAATTCCTCAAAAATAGGCTTTGCTAAGCCAAGTGTAGAAATTTTTCAACATGCTTTAGAGTATTTATCACTAA
>CAYFHZ010000290.1:0-4845 GCA_964342535.1 uncultured Bacteriovoracaceae bacterium
CGACTAAAGTTTCAAAATACATAGACTCTCCAATATCAAAGCCCAAGGACTTACTAACAATTGGTATATATTTCTTAGGTAAAGATCTTTTACCTGCTAAGATTTGCTGTAACGGACCGTGTGACTTGAGACCTAATTGTTCTGCCCATGCTCGGATGGAAAATTGGGGATTTCGTTGTTTTTTAGCTTTCAATCTATCTTTAAGTAAATCTGCAACGTTTAAATAATAATATGTATTCATAAAACCCCTTCAGTTTTGAATTGAAAGGACTATATAGTAGGATTAGATTCTGTTCAATAAAATGAGTACAAATGCGCTCATTTTTGAGCCATTGTGAATTTATTACAAATAGATATTGAATTAATTACAATTAAAAAATCTATTTTTCTTGTCCATATCTTCCAGATGCTCTTTCCATTTGATCAAAAACACCTTTGATATTTGCTTTAAGCCATTCATTATATTTGGCATAATCTTTATAGGCAGGCATCGTAATATTTTCTTGTAGATCTTTAAGTGACTTTCCTGATCGCATGCCTTTTAAGACTTTTTCCCTCAATCCAGTTAAGTAACCTTTGTATTCGATAAGATCATTTTTACTTCCAATAACACTATGACCAGGGGAGACTAAATTAAAGTCTAGTTTGAGTACTTCATTTAAGGAATCAATACTTCCATCAATATCATAATAGTACATTTCAACCCAAGGAAGTCTTTTCAAAAGAACCCAGTCCACTGCAAATAGAAATTTTTTAGATGGAATAAACATCGCACTGTTTCCCCTACCATTATTACGGCCAAAATAAAGAAATTGTATTTCTAGTCCTTCAAAATAAATTGTCATCTGTTCTTTAAAGGTCAAATTAGGAATTTTAGTTGGAGCATCTTGTCTAACCATTTCATCTCGGGCTTTAAAATGAGATATGTAAGTGGTGTTTTCATCTTGAAACTCTTCACCACCTGCAATATGATCCCAGTGATTATGTGAGTAAAAAACATACTGAATATTTTTTTTGCCAAATTTATTAGATATTTCTTTTCTTAACCACTTTGCTGCATCTGATCCTAAAGGATCTGTTAAGAATACATTTTTTTCTCCAACTATAAATATCGAGAAATGTGCTTTATTTTGAAATCGATAAATATTATCTCTTAACTTTGAGATTGAATAATTTGCAAATGCTGATGAAGAAATTAAAACAAAAAAGAATAAAATTTTAAAAGACATAAAAACTCCTTAATAAAATCTTACACTTAATCCTCTTAAAGAAAAACTCATTAAAACAATCCAGTTAAAAACATCGGCTGTGTTTTATTATATATTTTCAATCTAAACTTAACTATACAAAAACAATTGATTGTCTTATGCTTTCAAGATGGAAATCACACCTTTTTTATGTTTTTCTGAGCCTGTCAATTCAATTACTCATCTACTCTCTGCAGTTGTTTTTCTCATTCTTGGGATTAAAATGATTTGGCTTGGTAGAGGAAATAAATTTCGTGTCCTAAGCCTTATTATATATATATTCTGTTGTATTTTTCTTTTTTCAATGAGTGGCGTCTATCATTTACTGGATAAAGGGACGACTTCTAATTATGTTCTTAGAATTCTTGATCATGCAGGAATATACCTTATGATCAGTGGAACTTTTACTCCCTTTCAAATTATATTATTACGTGGTTTAAAACGGTGGTTACCACTTCTTGGTATTTGGATCTTAGCTATTACTGGATTAACTCTTACTAGCATCTTCTTTAGTACTATGCCTGAGTGGTTATTGCTAAGCTTTTTTATTTCTATGGGGTGGATGTCACTATTCACCGTTGCCTTTATTTACAGTACTGACAAACAAACGGTTAAATATATATTTATTGGAGGTGTTTTATATACCTTTGGGGCAATTGCAGATTTTACGAGAACACCGACTATTATTTCTCATGTTGTAGAATCACATGAAGTTTTCCATCTTTTTGTTTGCGCTGCCGCTATTGCCCATTTTTATGCTATTTATAGAATTTCAACGATTCCTATGAGTGATAAACTTACTGTTATAGTTAAACTCAGACCTGAGAATATAAAAGCTTTTTTCACTAGCGAAAAGGCCCTTTTCATTGCAGAATCAGAGGATCAAATAAAAACCCAGGTTAAAGATTGGATTGATAAGTATTATTTTTATAAGTTAAGACCAAAATCTATAAAGTTTAAATACTTTAGAGAAGATAAGATTGATCTTAATCTATAAGTCCTCGAATCTCTAAATGTGCTTTTATAAACATAGGTAAATTATAAAGAAAGTTTTTCGGATTAGCTGATGCATCCTCAGATTGGAACTCTTCATCAAATTTTCCAGTAACAATATCTTCTAAACTTAATTGAGTTAACTGTAATAGCTGAGGTGGAGCTGGGATAGAAGGATTTTTCTCAATATAAGTTACCATGAATTTCACAATGTCGTCTAAATCATCTTCTGCCCATTTTTGGTATTCACGTTTTAAAATAATTGTATCAAGCTTCTCATTTGACCTAAATTGCATACTTTGATCAAAAAGATCAAAAAGTCTATTCGTACAATTATTAGAAAATAAATTATAGGTTTGATTTCGACCTAAATCATTACTAGCAACAATCCCATTATATAATAAATAGTCAGCGGCACTTGCTTTACGGGTAAAACTCTTCACCTTAGAAAAGTCGAGATCAAATGACGTTAAAATTGATTCTTCGTCTTTTTTATAATTATTATCTCTTTCTTCTAATGAGTAGACTCTATATCCAACAGCAAAACTATTCATGAATCCTGCCGGTAAGAAACCTGCATGTCTATTATCCTTACTTCTGATAGCTTCAATTGAAAGCACAAGACCTTTAAGGCTTAAATCAGAAACAGCCTTTTTTCTATCTTGGTTATACACGAGGTTTATACTTGCTGAGTTTTTAAAATGAAAGACAACTTCAGCATGAACTTCAATAGAGGCGGTTTCTGGCCTAACTTTTGCTCCCCAATGTTTTTTGTATAAAACAGCTTTCTCAACTAAGTGATTAATAGATTTTAATTGCTATGCACCTTTAACATTCATCGCTGGGATAGTTGCGATATAGAACTCTCCATTATGTCTAAAATTAGAAAAGGCCATATCAGAAGCATCAATTCCAAATAATCTTTTTTGTTTATCATCTAAAATGATAAGGGTTCTCTTTTCATCATTTTCAACATACTCCCCTGCAAAATTTCCACTGGCGGGCATAAGATCTTTATCTTGTAAGAATTTAGATAATTCCTGTTCTTGAGCACTTGAAGCTAGAACAGAGAAAGAGAGAAAAAAGCTAAAAAGCCAAATAAAGTTTTTCATATAATATCCTTTGAATCTACATATCATGGCCATTGAGTAAGTGCACAAAACCATGTAACTTTAATAGACTTAAATATTTATTTAGTTAGTGCTGACGAGAAAAAACCTTTTATTATTTCCTACTTTTCAAATAATGCATCTTTTTCTAAACTATTGAAATGAAAAGTCTTATCGAAAGTGCCATGTATCAATTAATGGACCCAGCAGTAGCGCCAGAATTATCAGGTGTTAAAGATGGAGATATTGTAGAGAATAAAAAGCTAATTCTATCCTCAAAAAGAGAAGTTTTTATACACGACCTTATCAAAAATGGTCCCTTAATACTTATTTTCATTAGAGGAACTTGGTGCCCATTTTGTAGACTCCATATGCAACGACTTAATAAATGGCTTAATTCTCGGGATAAAAATAATAGAGGGACGTGTATTGTTGTGTCATCTGAGTCACTAGAAGATATTAATAAATGGCTAAATGAAAATAATTTTTCCTATCTTTTTGCAAGTGATTCAAAGTTAGAGCTTGCAAATTATTTTGGTGTTCATATTGCTCCTAGAGATTTCTCCCAAGCTGCAACTTTCCTTATAGATCAAAATTCTCATGTTAGAATGGCCTATCGTGGAAAGAGAACAAACACAAATTTTAAGAAATTAGATGAAAATCTTAGATCTTAAATATTTTATTATTTGCTATTTACTCACGGTTATTAGCCTTTACTTACAAATCCAATTAAAGCTTAATGGAGTTCTCGTTGTGTGCTCATTATGTTTTGTATTTAGCTTTTTCACTAAAAATTCTCATTTAAAAAACTTAGTCTATATAGCTGCTTTTTGCTCTTTAGCTTTATTCATTCAAAATTCAATGTACCCTATCCATGCTGGAATCATTTGTTTTTTTAATATTTTTCTCTATCATTTTTTTAAAGAAAAATTTATTGGGCATGGAGGAAAACTTGGATCTCTCGCATTTTTAAGTACTTTTGCTTATTTTTTATTAGGTAATTTATATGCTTTTATTTCTCATTGATTTTATCTGGTGCTCATTATCTGCATTGTTGACAAGTCTTTTAATAAATAAATATTCTAAATGTGCTGTACAAGCATCATCAGGAGTAAGTTTACTCATGTGCTTAGTAAGTTATACCTTAGTAAAGGATAGCTCCTACTTTCCTATAATTTTTGGAGGCAGTTTCATTGGAATGTCATTATTTAAAAAATTTCATCCATTCGAGATTGTGATTGCTAGTAGTTTTTTTAGTCTTATTTACCTTATTATGATAAAACAGCTTCCTCCCATTGGTGGAGTGTTAGGTCTAGGAGCCTTTATTTCACTCGGCATTATTAATTTTAATAAATTTTTATTTTTAGTATTAAAAAAGGCCACTCGATTCAAGTGGCCACGTTAATTATAAATGCTTTAAATGAAAATTTATATGATCTTCAATAAATGAGCTGATAAAATAATAGCTGTGATCATAGTCATCTCTAAAATTCAGA
>CAYFHZ010000291.1:0-4833 GCA_964342535.1 uncultured Bacteriovoracaceae bacterium
CATGAGACTTTACGGATCTGATAAACCTGATGTGAGATTTGGTCTAGAGCATAGTATCGTGACAGATCTTTTTAATGGATCAGGTTTTAGTGTTTTTGAATCCGTCATTGGTTCAGGTATGAATAAAGCTATTTTCGTTCCGGCATCATTAAAAGAGTTTTCAAGAAAGGAAATTGATGCACTTGTTGAAGTGGTTAAACCCCACGGCGGTAAAGGTGTTGCTTGGTTTAAAGTAAAAGGAGATGAAGTAACTGGAGGAATTTCTAAATTTGTGACTCCTGAAATTCTAAAATCTCTTAAAGAAACAGCGAATGTTACAGAGGATGGAACTTTCTTTTTCTGTGCAGACGTTAAAGAAAGTGTTGTTCACGCTTGTGCAGATGCCCTAAGAAGATATTTTGGGCATAGTTTGGAACTTATTAAAAAAGGTGATTATAAATTTTTATGGGTTAATGATTTTCCATTACTTGAGTATGATGAAGAAGAGGGAAGATTCTATGCCTGCCACCATCCATTTACAATGCCGAAAGTTGATCGCCTTGCAGACTTTATGAGTGGAGATGTTGAAAAGCTTAAAAAGCTTCCAGCTGAAGCCTATGATATCGTTTGTAATGGATATGAAATGGGCGGGGGATCACTTAGAATTTATCAAGCAGATGTTCAAGAGCAAATGTTTAAAGTACTTGGTATGGGAGAAGAAGAAGTAAATCTTAAATTTGGATTCTTTGTTGAAGCACTTAAATACGGAACGCCTCCTCACGCAGGTATTGCATTCGGATTTGATAGAACAGTCATGCTTATGGCCCAAACGGATAATATAAGAGATGTTATAGCATTCCCTAAAACAAATGCAGCGACAGATCTTATGTGTCATGCACCAAGTCTGCCTGATATGGATCAACTAAATGAACTAGGTGTAAGCTTAATTAAAAAATAATTAAGCTGCCATTTTTAAGACATGATCATCTGATTGATCTTCTGCGGGACATATTTCCCAAGACTCAATGATGTTGGTAATGTCACCTTTAATTGATTTGTTCGTTTTAATTTCTTTTCGAATTTGACTGATGAGTTTATCCCAGTATTCTTCTGGATTTTTCTCAATAGATTTTAGAAGTTCTTCATCCTGCTCTACGCGTTCAAATTCCATATCGAGCATATCTCTTGCTTTACTACCAAGTGGGGCAACTTGTTCAGTAAGTTGTTCTTTAAGCTCCTCGGGAGTTGCAAATAAAATCTCAGCTTTTTCACTATTATTAAAAGTTTTAAAAATAATTTGCATAAATTGATTAGGTAGTTCACTAACAAGAGCAGATGGAAACGTTTCAAGGGCAACCTCTGTAAATTGCTCTTTTGAAACTTTGCTCGCAAGTTTTTCAAAGTATATGCCCTCAAGTTCTCGAGATGCTTTAGGTAAGATTTTAATAATTTTCTCAATTACTTCCGATTGCTCATTTGCAGACTGAAGTCCTTGTAGTGCAGCTTTTAACTTTGGTAATGAGCTAGGTAGTTTATCATGGTTGAAGTTTATAGATTCATTTAAAATTTGATCTACTGTTTGTGGCTCTACTAACTTGTAAATATTAGAAAGCATTGTACTACTTAGAAGTTGAGTAAGCACCACTCCATATTCCTGTTCAGAGTTAAGTAATTTTGCTCCTTTCTCAGGAGATATATCAAGAAGTAGTTCTTGCAGCTCTGTATCTTCTACAACATTAGGAATCATAATATCAGCTATAATTTCATTTGAAATATATTTATTTGCTAAAATTAATTCTTGCTTATTTAATGGGCCATCTAGTTTTTCTCTCCAATCAGACCTTTGTTTTTCATTAAGATTAGAGAATATTTTTTGTAATTCATCTGTATCAAGCTGTTGAACAATAGCCTTTAATGCCAGTTTTGGGCTTTTTTCCTCAAGAGCGATCCAACGTTTTGTTAATATAATGGCCATCTCTTTTGATGTTTTTAAATAATGTCTAAACCTTGTAATACCAATATATTCAGTATCTTCACTATCTGTACCATTTCCAGACCCACCTCCTGCAGCAAGGGCTTCTTGGGCCTTGTCTTCATCTTCTTTTTCAGGGTTTGTAATATTGATATTCGTATCTTGTCCGCCTGAACCTTTTTCCATCTCTTCTCTTTTTAGTTTTTCATACTTTTTAAAGAGAAGTAGGCTAAAGATTCCTAGGAGCATTGTTCCGACAACAGCAGCTAATAGTGAACTAAATTTACTGGCGTATTCGATATACGAAAGTAAATCATCAGGAATATTATCTTGCTTAAGTTGAATGAACTCTAAGCTAATTTGAGCTTGAATTTCACCGTAGCTTAATTTTAAACTTTTGAGTAATTTATCAATATCATCTTTTTTAGTTTGAGGCATTCCTTGATCAATTTTCACAACAGCTTTTACGCTTAAAAGGTTTTTGAAAATATCAATGCTGGAATTATAGTTCCATGCCTGTTCTAACTTGGGAAGTTCATTAACCTTTGGCCCCTCATCTTTGGGCTCAAGATCTGACTTTACTTCACCTTCTGCAATTGATTTTAATTTTTCTAGTTCTGTTTTTAACACGTCTTCTATTAGAGGTGCTTCTAGTCCTAGTTTTGAAAAGATAATATAATCCTCAGGAAGCTCTTTTGGTAATTCATCATTAATTCGAATTGTTTTAGACTTCTTTTTCTTTTTCTCTTTTTGCTCAGCTGCTTTTTCTTCAGGAGTCGGTTCTGTTTTTACAAACTGTGGCGTTGAAGGTTCTGCCACTTCAATATTAACTTCTACAATAATATTCTCAGGTGAAATGAGTGGAGAGAGAACATTTTTAATTTTAGTATCGACTTCTTGTTCAAGTTTTATTTTTTGCCACTGAGTTGAAGGAAGAAGACTTACTGGTGTGGAATCTTGAGCTATTGAAATAACTGAAACCAATACACTGATAAGGGGATACACTATCTTGCGCATTATTTGTCTCCTACTGACCTAATCGCCAGTTTCTTCTCTAAATAGGTTTTCATTCGGTAGGCATCAATATTATCTGCATTTTTTGCAAAAGCTTTTCGGTAGTAAGATAATGATTTTGAAAAATCCTTACTAAGATAAAGTGCGGAGCCAGTTAGTTCATAAATGGTAGAGTAATGAGGGAATTTTTTTTCTAGATCATAAAGTTTGTTAAGTGCTGTTTCATAGTTTTTAACTCTGATTAGTCTTTGAACCTCGAACAGTTCATTTGTGTATTGATCGATGTTTTTTATTTCTTCAATATCTTTTCTAATATCTAAATTGACAAATAAATTTATGTCATTTTCACCTGTTTTACTTATTAGGATTCGATAAGGATCAAAACCATCTTTTTGCATTTCCAGAACAAACACATCTGACCCTGCATATTTACTTATAAGTACATCTAGTTCTACATTATGAGGTGTTGTACCTAATTTTATTTTTTTCTGACTTTTAGTATCCTTGACAAAAATTTCTGCGCCAGCGGGATTAGAATTGATATCAATCTTACCAGCAAAACAAATTGACGAAATAAAAAGGTTGAGAAAAATAATTTTTAAATACTGCATAAATGCATCCTCTATTAACACTAGTTAATTAATTTATCGGTAGATGCAAGAAATTCTTTTTTGAATTAATTAGGGGAGGTAATATGTTCCACCAAGAAAAGCAGTAATAGCAATACCTGTAGTATTAATACCGGTAAGGCGACCAGCACTTAGGTCAAGTTTTATAGACCACTCATCACTTACTTTATAATCAACTCCTCCGCTCGCGCTTAGATCTAGTACGAGATCACTTTTTTTAGCAGTTTCAGTATTGTAAACAAGGTAACCACCGCCCACATATCCACCTACATAATATCTAAAGGTCGGAGATATATTGAGGGAGGTACCTTGATCATTAAAATTGAAAATAGAGCTTATCGAATTTAAATAATATGTTATTCCAAGTGCTGCCATATAATATCCACTTCCATCACTAGACATCAGAGGGATAAACGTTTTGGCATAAATTGATTTATTGAGATAGTTTTTGAAATGGTAACTTAATTCTAAACTGATAGTTGAAATAGGATTGATCGTGGCGACTTCTGTTTCAGTTGTTGAATCTTCACTTTCTAGAGTTGATTGACTCTCTGTTAAGGTGGCATTTACCATCCCAATTCCAATACTCATATTTTGAAGTAAACTTGAGGATTCAGCTCTAAGGTCATTAATTACAACAGAATATAAAAGAGTAATAAGAATTAATGATTTTCGCATATTGGAACTTCAGGTGGCCTAATTTTTGTCGTCGGCGTATCATTTTCATTGAGTTCAAGTTCAATCGTTAGATATTTACGATTACTTATTAATGTATGTTGACGCATTTTTATAAAAGGGGAGTATTCCTTCAATGCTTCTTCAATTCTTTGTAAATACATAACAGATTTCTTTTTGAAGTTCTCTTCTAATAATTTAAAGTTCTCTAAATTTAAGTCTTCTGTCATCAACTGAATAAAAAGTTTATCTTGATCAGCTCTCCAGTATTTTAAATTAAGAGAATGATTTTCTGTTACGGCCATGAGTGATTTTAAAAAATATGATAGACCTTGAAACATTTTTTCTTCAGAAATAATAGTTTTACAATTTTGACTATCAATATTTAAACGTACACCCTTAGATGTAAAGTCGGAGCTGAAAGCTTCTACTATTTGATCTACTACATTGTCTAGATCAGACTCAGAAGAATGTTTTTGCTCGCTTTCTTTTACAATTACCTTTTTAAGTTCAACGTAACGAAAATTATTTATTATTTGTGAGTGAACTTCAAAAAACAAATTT
>CAYFHZ010000292.1:0-4825 GCA_964342535.1 uncultured Bacteriovoracaceae bacterium
TTATAAGCTTTCAATTTATTCACTTGCTATGTCTCATCCAAGTAAATTATGTAAAAAAATGATGAAATTAGATTTTCCAGAAAGTGAAGTTAATGATGAGATCAGAGAAAAGGTTAAAGAAATCGACCAAGTGCGCCCTCATAAAGAGAAGGCACCATATTCAGAAACCATTGCACTTTAATATTGTGGTTGTGTCCAAATGGCGTGCACAGGGACTCTGATATTTTAACAAAAAAAAGCCGATATAAAAAATCGGCTTTTAAAAAAATGGCTGGAACGGTGGGACTCGAACCCACGACCAATAGATTAACAGTCTACTGCGCTAACCAACTGCGCCACGTTCCAGTGAACTTAAGTAACGATATTTATAAACGCAAAGTAGTTAACTGTCTATAATTTTTTAATAAAAAATGAATGCATTGCCTAAGTGTTTGAATTTATTTAGCTACTAAAATACTAAAGTATTTTGATCAGTTATCCGATATAATTATTAGATTCAGTATTAACCATATTGGAGTACTATGCTTGGTCCTATAGGGTCAGAAATTATGGGGATTTTTAGATTATTGTCTCCACAAGAAATTGATCGTTATATAATTCATGAAGAAGAGACCGGTGTGCATAGTGCAATGCCTATGGCCGCAAATGGTGAGTCTTTTCAGTTTGAAGATAAGCAACCAGAAACTCCTCACTCAAATCAAAAGAAAAAATTCCCAAAAGATCACTCAGCCGAAATTATACCGTTAAAAGCGGAGATTAATACTAATCAAAAAATCAACTCATCTGAAGTAGATAATGAAGAGACCTATGCGCCAGAAAAAATAGAAAAGATCAAAACACTCCACGACAATACATCAGAGGGGCTCGAATCAGTAGGAATTTTATCTGCTCATACAATTCGCGAGCAGGAAGCTAAAAGACTAAAAGAAGAAAATAATAAAAAAGACTCAACAACTGTTTTCTTGTTAAAAGAGCGAGAAAAGTCGAGACAATCCAAAAGAAGAATAACCGAAATGTATGCATTAAAGTCTTATCAATCTACGGCCAATCAAGAGTTCAGCAGTGACTATGAAATAGATGAAGACGGTAATAGGGTTTCAGATAGCTTGAAAGGAATTCTGTTAAATAAAAGACAAAGTTAAAATGGAAATCCATTAACTTCTATATTATTCAATTTAAAATTTTTAATAATTTCAGCAGGAAGCTTTAATCCCTGTGGAGTTAATTCTGCTTTCGTCTTTATTGCCATAAAAGGGTAGTTATCACTTGGAATGGTAATTAAATATTCAAGATGATTCTCTGATTCTAAGCTACCAATAACTTTAGATCTTATTATATTGCGAATTGGTTTAATTGATTTTAGTTTAGCACGGTAATGGGGTCCACCATCAAATGGATCGACTTCGTTTGTGTATTGAAAGCCAATACTCTCGAGCATCTTCTTTACAGGAAGAGTATCATCACCTACTTTACCGATTGCATTTCGAGCTTCATATGAAAGTAAAGTCATATAAATATTATCAGCAGGATATAAACTTAAAATAAACTCTTTATTAGAACGACTTAGAACATCTGCTTCATTGTAATCCATATTCATGAAACGTCTGCCTATAGCTTCCCATAAAGGAGCATTTCCATCTTTATCTAATGGGGGCATCAACTCAGAGTGTATGTCCTCTTTAAATTGATGGGGATTGAGTGCCATATATAGGAAACGAACAAAACTAATTTGTTTTCCAAGTTTATTTGGATTACCACGGTATTCCGGACTAACTACTAAACCACCGATTTCTGTCGGGCCATTAGTATCAAGACCAAGTCTTAAAGTACCATGTACAAAACCAGTATTAATTGTTTGAGAATACTTATGTTCACTTCCAACTTTTAAAAAAAAGTGTGGTTCTTGTTCGTCACCGTGTTGAGCGTGAATCATTGATACACCAATTACTTTTCCTGTTTCAAAATCTTCAAGCACAAAGAAATAGTAATTATCAGGCAAGTATTGTGAAGGACTTGTAAACGAGCAAAGTGAGTTTTGAATTTTTTTTCTTATAATTTCTTTATCATGGGGCAAATTTATAAAAAGTACTTTACCACTTAAGGCATAGAGATCATCTAAATCGTCTAAGGAAACACTACGGAGGATAAACATATAAACCTACTCATTAAGAGAAATTCTAATACGATCTAAAGTATCAAGTAATTCATCTTTAGTACATGATAAAGGAATACTGAGAATAGTTTTATCATTGAACATATCTGTTAGTAAAATTCCATTTTGGTTAAAACGAAGAACGTTAGGCTTATTATTAATGACCAGGTATCGCGAAATTCTTGAAATTGATAAATCATGCATATTTTGGGAAATATAATCATCAATAATCTTATAATCAATCTTATTTTTACCAGAAATATTATAAGAAATAACATCACTGAAATAATGATTCATTGCCAAGAATAATTGTATATTGTTGTCTTCTGAAAATAAGTGATTTGAAATAAGATAAACTGAACCAATAAAATGAAAAAATGCACAATGGTGAACGTTAGCAGGAAGCCCATTTTTACTCCACTGAAATAAAAATAAGCTAGAGTCACTTAAAAGTGCAATATCTTTCTCAAATACCCAAAATAATGTTTTTGGATTTTTACTTATAAAATTTTTAACTTTAGTGATGACTTCATGATAATCATACTCAAGAATTTTTTCATCTATAGTGACAACAATATTATAATAAGTTATTTCAAAGTCATCGGATATAAGTTGCGTGAAATGTACTTTTTGGAATGTTTCAATCATTCTCGTAAATTCAGTTATTGGTACAGAGTAATGAGAAATGATCTGCTTCTGATTAAGCATTTTATAATTATGCTGAGTTATGAGTGGATGAGTATGCCCCCAAAATGGTCGTTCACTACTAAACCTAAGATCAATAAGAACATCTTGACCAATTGTCTGAACATAAAGTCCGTGACCACGATTTGTGGCCTTAAATTGCTGCTCTCCAAATTCTACTTTGTTAAACTTACTATTTTTAGTGAGTTCTTGAGAGATTAACTTTTTGTTGTCCTGCGTAGTCATTTTCTATTATCTTGATTTTAAAACATTAAAGCATAATAATTATCGTATGCGCGATAAGATTAAAGATCAACAATTGACATCACTAAATGAATATATTGATACAAAATCATGGGATTTAGCTGATAAACTAATAAAAAGTTGGGATGTAGAGAAACCAATAAAGGAATATAACCTTGCCTACCTTAAATTTAAGCAAGGCCTTGAGGTAGATGCATTAATGATTCTTGACCACCTAAAATACTCGGGTATGTATTCAAAAGATGTAAGATTTGCAAATGATGAAGTGAAGAAGAGTTTAGATATATATTTTATTGAAGAAAGATTGAGTCCACTAGATAAAATAGTTTTAGAAGCTAAATTAATACCTCAAGATTTTTTTATTAGTGGGTTTTTATCTTTAGTTATTATTGGTTCTATCTTTCTTTTCCTAAGAAAAAAAATATTTGGAAGCCTTATAATTAGTTTGAGTTTTATATTTTTAACTTCGCTATATTTCCTTGGGCAGTATGAATTAAGTTATAACCTTGAAGAGAAGGTTGTATTTTCTGGACCTTCAAAAATATTTGAACAAATTCAAGTACTACCAAGAGGTTTAAAAGTGATTATGACAAAAGAAGATGCAGACTGGAGATATATAGAGTATCCAAAGAGTTTTCAAGGTTGGATATATCAACCGAAGGTGTCAAAATGAAGTCCCATGAAGATGAGGTGAGAGCTGAATATGTAACTAAGCCATCTGATTTAATAGAGAGCCGGTTAAATATTCCGACGATAAAATATTTTTGGCAAGTAAGTCCTATTAATAGAAGTAAAGAAGATAATGTTCCAAAGTTTTTAAGATCGATAAAAATTTTCGATACATTTACTGATTATGAGTTAAAAAAATTTAGCCATTTTTTACATGAACGAAACTTTCTGGACAATGAGTTAATTATTGAAGAGGGCAGTACAGGATTTGGGTTTTATATTATTTATTCGGGACATGTTGAAATATTTACTAAGAGAAATAGGCTTGTGGAAGGACAATCAAAATTATGTCAGCAGATGATTGTCGACTTAACCAAGTATGAATACTTTGGAGAACTGTCACTTTTAGAAGATCAAAATAAAAGAAATGCCTCAGCTGTATCTAGAGGTGTTTCAAATCTATTGGCCATATATAAACCAGATCTAGAGGAATTAATTGAGCGATATCCTATTATTGGTGCAAAGTTCTTGCAAGGTGTTTCCTTTATTGTTTCACAAAGATTTAATCGAATCGCACTTGAAGTAAGAACGTTGAAAGAAAAAATTGTTGAGTTGGAGAGTAAAATTGCAAATCCAGAAGTTTAGTGCAAACAAGTACAAACTGATCTTTTTTTTACTTATTTTTATAACATTATTTACTGTAATGTTTAATTTATCCCGCATTATGATTCCGTTTGGGATTTCATATGTTGTAGCTTTAATGCTAAGGCCCGTACAAAAATCTTTTTATTCTGTAGATATAAAGAGAAAAAGTTTTTCTCTTCTTGCTGTTGTTGGTTTTTTATTTTTGTTTTCGTATCCAGTTGTCGAGGCTGTAAAAACTGTAAGTGAAGAGTCACATAAATTTGAATATTACCTGCCTAAGTTAGAAAAATATCTAAGAAATAAATATGCTGATATCCAACAAGAAGTTAAGACTAGGTTTAATTATGAAATCAAAAGGAATCCTGTTGATAAACTAGTAGAGTTTGGACAAGAAAACACACAACAAGTATT
>CAYFHZ010000293.1:0-4805 GCA_964342535.1 uncultured Bacteriovoracaceae bacterium
TAATTCTTTTTTGAATAGATGGTACTAAATGATTACCAACTTCGACCCCCATATCACCTCTGGCAATCATAATGCAATCAGTAACTTTAATTATTTCATCAATATTCTCAACTGCTTCAGGTTTTTCAATTTTTGAAATAATAGGAGTATTCTTTTTAAGTTTATGTAGAAGGTATTTTACATCTAATATATCTTTTGCTCTTCTCACAAAACTTAAAGCGACATAATCAACATCTTGCTTGAAACCAAAAATAAGATCTTCTCTATCTTTATCTGTAAAACTAGGTGCAGATATATCAACATCTGGAAGATTGATCCCTTTATTAGACTTGAGTGTTCCACCCACAAGTATTTTAATTTTTAATACTTCTCCATCTTTTTCAGTTGCAACAGCTTCTAAAAGACCATCATCAAAAAGAATCGTAGCTCCGGCATGAGCATCATGAACGAGATCCTTATAAACCGTTGGGATAAAACAGTCCTTATACTGTGGGTAATCTGTCTGAACATGACTTGGACCTATTACCCACTCTTGATCAGCTTTAAGTAAGAGAGGCTCAGGAAGTTTATCAACTCTAATTTTAGGACCTTGCAAATCACAAAGAACTGCTATTTCATAACCAGTATTTAAAGAAGCCTTACGAATATTTTTAATAACTTCTGCATGGCCCTCGTGAGTTCCATGGCTCATATTAATTCTAGCAACATTTATCCCTACTTGAATAAGTTCTTCAATTTTTTCTATTGAATTAGAACTCGGTCCTAAGGTTGCAACGATCTTTGCTCTTCTCGACATAATAATACTCCAAAATGTAATCTATAACATTATTATAATGATATTTCACTGGAATTCTATGGAGAAATATTTAGGCTTGGTTAAGTTTATTAAATTGTTCTATCTCTTGAGTTTTGTCTTTATAAACTTTTTGTAGTTTTGCAATTCGATCTTCGTACTGCGTAATTAATCTATTTCTTTCAGATGAACTGGCCAATTGTAACCTTTGGATCTCTCGTGTCATAAATTTATTATTCTGATCAATAATATCTTTATATTTGGCCACTTCTGAATTTAACTTTTGATTAAGTTCAAATTGCGTATCTTTAAGCTTCTTCTGATGAACTAAAGTTTGATCATTCATTTTTTTGGTAAAACTGGCTTCAAGGTTTTTAAGTTTATCATTAAGTGCTTTTTCTTTCTCTGCAGAAATTTGTCTTTCTGCTTTTACTCTACTCTCAGCACTGTCTTGAGCCGCAGTTCTTTGTCTCTCTATTTCAACATTAGTTTTTCTTACAAGGTCATGAATAGTGTCATTCGTATTTTCAAGTAACATTTCATTTTGAAGCTCTAACTGTTGAATTCGCTTTTCGTAACCAGAACTTATTTTATCAATTTTTTCATTATATGTTTCTTTTATAAAAGCATTTTGTTCTGAATTTTGCTCATGCAGTCTTTTTTCCAATTGTCTTTTCTCAGCTCTCATTGACTCTTGAGCAATTTCAAAATTTTCTTGAGATTGCTTTTCAGCTCTTTGGAGTGATTTATTAAAATTCTCTTTCAATGTCGCAATTTTATTATTCGTACTCTTTTTTAAAAGATTTTCTTTATTTACATTTTTCTTCGTCTCAAAGTTTAGAGCATTTTGATGTTCAAATTCCATTTCAACTCTTTTTTGTGAGTCATCATATTTATCTTGTCTATTTTCTTCAATAAGCTTGGTTCTAAGTGCTGTTTGTCTTTCACCAGCATCAACATTATGATCCCTAATCACATCTTGAAAAGAATCTACAGTCTCATCTAATTTTTTTTGGTAATTTTGTTCTAGCTCAAGTCTCTCACCTAAAACAACACTTTGCTTTTTATCAATTTGTTTTTGTAAATTTTCTCTATAGTTTTGTTGAATCTGCTTACTTTGTTCATTATTACTAACTGTTTGAGCCCTTTTTTGATATTGGATTTCTCTCAAATTTTTACTATTTTTTCTTTCTATATCAGTTAAACGATCTCTGAAAGCAATATTCGCTTTTTGAGTGGCCTCTTGTTGAGATTCAATTAAACTGTCCTCTCTTTTTACCATCTCATTAGCAACCGTATTATCAACATTTTCTTTCATTTTATCGAATTTATTTGCAGCTAATTGCCTTCCTTCTATAAAACGATTTTCTGCTAAATCTCGAGACTCTTTGATATCTGCGAGAGCATTTTTATGAAGAAAATTTCGTTTCTCTAATTCATCTCCCATAATTGCAGCTTTTTCTTTAGCATGGGCCCTTAAAATATCATTTTTCTCTGTTCGAAACTGTATATCTGATTCTTTTTTTTCAGCATTTCTTGTTTTAACGTATTCATCAAGGTCTTTAGATGCATTCTTTCTTATGTCAACGACACTTTCCTCATAGTTTTTTTGCATCTGTCCTCTAAGATTAGTGTTTGTTTCCTTAGTATCTTCAAGGTTCTGCTTAAACTGATCCTTTACTTCGGACATTTTTTTTGTCCAATTTTTCATATTATCAGATCGTTCTTTGTGAAATTCGTCTTGATATTTGTTTAATGCTGTTTCATATTTCTTGCTATTTTCCTGTAAAGCTTCTTTTTGTTCGTTACTTACACGAGTAATAACATTTTCACTAGTCTTCTCAATATCTTTAAGCTGTTTATCGTGGGCAACAGACTGTTTTTTTATTTGAATATCATGTGTTTTATTAAGAGAGTCTACTTCTTTTTCATGAGCTCGTCTTTGTTCATCCATCCCTTTACGATAGAGTTCTCCTTGACGGCTAATTGTATTTCCATAATCTACACTATTCATTTTATTCCTCAAAATAGACCACTGGCCTTATTATAAATGATAGCATTTTTAGGAAAAGATTGATTGGAGGTAAAAAGTACCGGCCGAGAGCTCGACCGGTAATGAATTTCTATTATTTAGCTAGCTCTTCGTCTATGATTTCACTAAATGTATCTACAGGTAAAGCACCTGCTACAAGCTGACCGTTTACATAAAAAGTTGGTGTTGATTTAACTCCAAGTTTTTGACCTTCTTGTATCTCTTTTTCAACTTGTGCAATTGTAGCGTTATCATCAAGACATTTATTGAATTTTTCTACGTCAGCCCCTAAACTTTTCGCTGCAGCTTTTAAATCTTCAGGTCCTAATTTTGACTGATTATCGAACATATGATCATGAAGCTTCCAAAATAAATCTTTAGACTGAGCATTCATACATAAAGAAGCAACTGCAGCTTTTTTTGCCTGAGAATGAAAACTAAGCGGGAATTGCTTAAAAGCAATTTTAATTTTATTTCCATATTTCTTCTTTAAATCTCTTACAACTTTAGAAGCATTTGAACAGTAAGGACATTGAAAATCTGAATACTCAACAATTGTTACCTTAGCATTATCGCCACCAAAGGTAGGAGCGTCACCAACCTTTACATCAAATACAGGTCTTTTAGGTTTTTCAAAATATACATCAATACCAGTTTTTTTCGTTTGCTCACCTAACCACACTTGTAGTGCTTCTTCCTTCTTTTGAGCTGAAAGATATTGAACAATTTTTTCTCTTACTTGTGGATTAACTTGAGTCGTTGGAATCTTTCTCTCTTTAATAAACGCATCTACTTCTTTATCTCCAATTTTAACCTTTGCTGCAATATACTTTGTAAAGTACTCATCATTGGTTAAGCCTTTAGCTTTTGGATCCTTTTTAATTAATTTTTCAATAATTAATTGATTCATTTTATTGAATTTAATTTCAAAAATTTTACTTTCAGCTTCAAATAATTCAGACTCAATTCCAGAATAAAGCTCTTTATCGGTAATTGTGATATCACCAGCTTTAACCGCAATCCCATCACCTTTTGGCTTCTTATATTCATAGTCAGCGCCTGATTTTGCATCCGAACAACTATAAAAAATAGTAGATGTTAAAGCTAGCACAACAAATAATAATAAACGTCTCATAAACAACATATAATGACTCCTTTCATTTTTTTTACTATGATACACTAAAATTCAAAACTTAGTGTAGATAATTAGCTATTTAACTTAGATATAAAATTTTGGTAAGTCTGACTTTGTTCTAATAAAAATGAGTGTTTTCCTTCTGCAACCATTTTCCCCGACTCCATCACTATGATATTATCTGCATAAATAATCGTCTCAATTCTATGAGCGACTATAAATGTTAAAGACTGTTTCTGAATTAATAGCACTAAAATTCTTAAAGCTTCCTCTAGTTCAGAATCAAGTCCTGAGGAAATTTCGTCGAAAAGAACAATTGGCTTTGCGAGATAACATGACCTCAAAGCTGATAGAAGTTGCTTCTGACCGAGTGAGAGTTTTTTGACTTCTATTTCATCAAGAGGGGAAATACCCCAAGTTTTTAAATAAGGAATTTTTTCCTTAGCATTTAGCCAAAAATCTTCAAAGTCAGCACATTCCTCATAGCTCATTGTAATATTGAATTTTAAACTCGCGGAAAAAACATGAGATTCTTGAGAAACAATACTTACCTGACTCTTATAATCAAGGATCTGAGATGTATCATTTCCTGATAAATGAATTTCTTTTTCTTCTCCCTCAATATCAATGCTCACCTTTTCTGCAAGGATATCAGCGGCAAGCATTTTAAGTAGCGTCGACTTTCCACAACCAGATTGTCCCACAATACCAACAAGCATTCCTGCCCTTGCTTGTACCTTTACATCTTCAATTATAAATGGCTCTTGATCCGCTTTCGTTGGATAAGAAAAATGATTTACATTTAAAACTAAGTTTTTGATTTTTATTTTAGAAGCTTGAGAATT
>CAYFHZ010000294.1:0-4791 GCA_964342535.1 uncultured Bacteriovoracaceae bacterium
TAAAGAGCTGATTTCATTAGGTGAGGAAAAACTCGCAGAGTTTCGAGAACAAATGCTTGGAAGAGAAGTTGAGGTCCTTTTTGAACAGGAGAAGGAAGGCTATTTTTATGGATATACCTCTAATTACTTAAAAGTTAAAATGAAGGCCACTGAGGACCTTAAAAATAAAATTGTGGGACTTAAGCTCAAGGATGTTGAGGGCCAAGTTCTGATCGTTGAATAATATATATAAAATTTTCATCTAAGCTACTGAAGAATCCAATTTCAGGTTAAAAATACTTATGAGATTTATTTATTTATTCTTATTATTTACCTTCTGTTTAGAAGCTTCTGCTCAAGATTTTGGGATGTGTAAACCTCTTCCATCTTCTAAAAAGTATACCCATTATTCTAGTCAAAAGACTTATCCTAGAGATGTATCTTTCACTTGTGAATATAAATGCCAAAGTAAGGAAGGTTCAAAAAAAATTCTAGGTACGACCCATTTAAAGCTAAGAAATGCTGAAGATGATGCGAAGAGATCTGTTTGTCAGGGAGTTCTTGTAAAAAAAGTTAGCTGGGGATGGGAGTATGATTCAGAAACTGAATTTTATGCACATATGGCCAGATCAAAAGAGCTTAAAGCTTGGGCAAATAAAAATATCTTCCATTTCAATAAACAAGATAAGAAATTATTAGCTCAAAAAAAACTAGATATTAATAAAGTGGCCAGGTCTTATTTAGAGGTTAATACTCCTGGGCATAAATATTTTAAAGAAGCAGGTATTATTTTAATGGATATTGCTTATCATATCCCGGAAAATACAAAGCTGCTTGAAGAACAAATAGACCTAATGAGAAAAAGCCCAGCTCAAAATATGGATTCTAAGCTGGGACTTATTCAAAATGTTTTAAAAACACATCTATCTTTTTTATTACCTTAGAAATAATCTTTTCTTAAATGAATCTGACTTCTTTCTGGTCCATAGGCCAGGATCCCAACAGGAATACCAAGATTTTCTTCAATAAGATCAATATACTCTTGTAGCTCTGGAGCATAATTTTTTTCTTGGCTAAAATCATCTGTAAATGGTTTTAATGATTTATAAACTGGTTTTGCATGAGAAAGATCAAGCCCAGGATAGGCACAGTCATACTCTTTTCCATCAATTTCGTAAGCATAGCATACTTTGAGTTCTTCCAGTCCTGATAAGACATCTAGCTTTGTTAGTGCAATAGATGTGATTGAGCTTGCTTTAACAGAATATTTTAGACTTGGTAAATCTAACCAGCCACATCTTCTTTTACGACCAGTTGTCGCCCCAAATTCATGTCCAATCTGTTGGATTCTTTCACCTATTTCTTCAGGGATTTCTGTTGGCATAGGTCCCTCACCAACTCTTGTAGTATAGGCCTTAACAATTCCTAGTTTTTCTGCAACCACTCCGTTGGTAACTCCTGCACCTGTATAAATACCAGCGGCACCAGTGGAGCTAGATGTAACATAAGGGTAAGACCCATAATCAATATCCAAAAGAACACCTTGTGCTCCTTCAAATAATATTTTCTTACCTTCTTGGGTTGCCTTATCAATTAAGCTAAAAGTGTCTTCAACAAAAGGAAAAATCTTCTGGCCAAACTCATAGAGTCTATCGACTTCCTCATTGATAGAGGGATATTCAATGTTATAGAGGTGCTCAAACAAATGAGTTTTTTCTTCTAATGCCACTGTTAATTTTCGAGTCAGTAGATCTTTGTTGAATAAATCTTTAATCTTTAATGCTCTTCTTCCTACTTTATCTTCATATGCAGGACCGATTCCTTTGCAAGTTGTACCAATTTTATTTGAACTTTTGCCTTCTCTAATGGCATCTAAAATTTTGTGGTATCTAGTAATAACGGTTGCATTGAGTGAAATTTTTAGACGATCAGGTGTAACACTCATATGTTGTTTGATAGAATCAACTTCCTCTAAAAAAGCCTCTGGTTCAAAAACGACTCCATGGGCGATAACAGAAATACAATTAGGATGAAGAATACCTGAAGGAATTTGATGAAGGACAATTTTATGTTCTCCAACGATGATGGTATGACCAGCATTGTTCCCACCTTGAAAACGTACAACAAAGTCCGCTTTTTGTCCTAGAAGATCTGTGATTTTCCCTTTTCCCTCGTCACCCCATTGAGCTCCGATAATTGCTAATGTGTTCATGAATGTCCCCGTTAAAAATGTCTCGAATGACTCCACAATACACGACAAAAATGTGGATTTAAATCAAAAAAATGAATTTATGGCAGAAAAAAAATATTTGTTTAAAATGCTTTGTCAGACGTCCAGTACTGTGTTAAATTCATAAAAATACCTTGTTTTTAACGCATTTCAATCTTTACATAATTCATGATAATTCTCAAATACGATAAAACTATAACTGTAAGGCGCAAGCTTAATTTCTGTATCTGTCAGTTTTTTTGCTGGTAAATTTTCAAGCTCTTTAAGGCCCATTATTTTACCATTATTTACAAGCACTTGCTGCCCATGGAGATCATTTGTTTTAACTTCGAATATTTTAGCTTCAGTTTTAAATGGGTGTGTAAAACTAATCACTTTATTTTCTAAATTGAGAACGAGAAGGCTTAGTTGCTTTTGATTTGGGTGGCAATGCATATAGGCCCTAAGAGAGGAATTTGTACTATGAATATTAAAAACTTTTTTTCCCATAAAGTGCTTCCACATCCAAGATGCATAAAAATCTGGACGAGGAGTAAAATCATCATTCAAAAGTGCATAATCAGCTCCAACTAAATTGTGACGAATAACAACTTCATGCTGTTTTTGTGCTAAAACTCCTAACTGGTCAAGCCACCAAAAAGAGCTAATAAACTCACTCGAAACTTTGGGCTCACCTCCACATTGTGCTGAACCTGTTTCTCCTAACCATAACTGGGTTTGAGGACTATATTTGGATTTCAATTCTAAAACATGGTCTGCCCACGTTTTGACTTCATCAAGTATATCTGGGTCTAAAAGATCTGATTTATCCATTCTTTCAATGGCAATTGGACATCTAAAAGATTGAGTCGGGTAATAATGCCAAGTCATAATATCGAGTTGATTTTTCATTTTTTGCATGAGTCCCGATATATTTCCAAATAAAAAGCCTAAAGGTTCTCCAATGGTAGGCCAAAATGCTGAAGCCGGACCTGCTAGTTCATTTTGTGGAAAATATTTGGTGAGTATTTTTTTTGCTGTTCGGTAATTTTTGACATATTTATCTTCAGACATACGTTTAGAAAAATCAAAAATAGCCCAGTAAGCAAAGATCTCATTACCAAGTTCAAAGCTGATTGGGATCTTAGCTTCTTGTGAAAGATATTTTATAAACTGTTCTAAATTTTCAGTTTGCCAATTATTATCTTTATCCCAAGTACTTGGTCCTTGATTAAGAGTAAAAAAGAGTTTTGTCTCAGTTTGATTTACAAAGTTTTCAATCTCTTTCCACTTATTCTGATCTAAAACAGAATCAAATGACTTAGGTTTTGTTTTTATATTTTTTGTTACTTGATAATAAAGAGCATCTGCTTCTGATCCACCTATACGTAAATATGCAGGAGAAAGTGCTTTTGCATACATGATAAGTTTTTTATTTTTTAAATTAAGAGGTTTAACTTTTTTTCCACCTCGTCCTTTTTTCATTAAACTTGATTTATCCCACCAATAACTCCCTACTATTTGGGCCGTATCTAAGCCAAATGATAAAAAATGGGGTTTTATTTGATGTATGGGGTTAGATAGATCTACAGTCAGCTTTTCTTGGGCGAAAAGAGAAAAAGAAAAAATAAAAAGAAAGAATATTTTCATGCTTAATCATAAACATAAAAAAAGCCTCTTACAAGAAGAGGCGTGAGTTTAAGCAATGGATCTTAGTTCAAAATTTGCCCTGAGTGTATCCAATGTTTTTTGGAATTCACTAAGAGTGGGTAATTCTCCAAAATGTGTGTTTTCAAGTGAGTTCATTGCAATGAAATCGACAACTTCAATGGGGGTTGAAGCTTCTTTGTCTTTCTGAAAACATCTCCAATGGGTTTCTCCCGTTTCTTTAAAATTGAGAAGTACACTTTCTATGACTTCTGCTTTGGACTTGACGCCAATACCAACTACGTTAGATCTAGAATCTAATTCTAAGTACCAAACTTTGTAGTCTGTTTTTTTGGCGGGGTTTTTGTTGAGTTCTACACATACAGCTAGGTTCATGTGATCCTCCTTGTCTCTCGTTTCAGGAATCCTTCCTATATTTTTTAAGACTTCTCAAGATCTTCCTAATCTTGTTGTTTTGAAGCCTTGGTGCTTCCTGCTAAGTAATCATATCCAGCTCTGGAAGGGGATGCACGAAGTTTTGGCCAACACTTGCTGGCCTCATTTAGAGAGTTTGTAAGAAAAAAAAGGGCCAAGATGAGAAAAAAATATTTGAGGTGTGTAAAGTCTATGAATTTCTTAGGTGCGCTCTGGGTCTAGATTTGGACAAATTGTCACTATTTATTTTACATTGCTACGCTTAATTCTTAAACTGGTTGGATCAGGAGATAGTTTGGAACATAAAATGCAAGTTCTTTTGTCATCTATGAAAATGGCAATCGCAACTTTTTTTAGTAGAATTTTAGGCTTAGTAAGAGAGCAGTTTATTGCTTACCTCTTTGGCGCTTCAGGGATGACTGATGCTTTTCTTGTTGCCTATAGAATTCCAAATCTTTTAAGAGATCTTTTTGCTGAAGGTGCTTTTTCATCGGCTTTTGTTCCAACATTTGTCTCTGCTA
>CAYFHZ010000295.1:0-4788 GCA_964342535.1 uncultured Bacteriovoracaceae bacterium
GATCTCTATCAACAAGTTTTAAGCGAAAATAAAATTAATAATGCCCAAAAAAATCATGTTTATTATAATGTTGGACTTCTTTATTATTGGAAAAAAAATTACGATGAAGCTCTCGTTCATTTTAGTAAAATTTATACAAAATATCCTAGAAGTAGCTTTGCTCCAAAATCCTTACTCTATATTGCTAGGTCATTTAAAAATCAAAAAAAAAATGCTGAAGCATCGGCCATATACGAAGAACTTGTTAAAAACTACCCTAAATCTAGTCAAGCCAAAATAGCTAAAAGCGAGATGTAATGCTTAAACTTATCCCCTTATTGATCCTTTTTTTTTCTTGTAATAAATTTCTTCAATATACTCAATCTGACTATGGCCATACCATCAATTCCAAAGGAAAAGATCATATTGAAATTCTCTTTTCTCATAATATAAATGGTGAGGCCTATCCATGTGGTTGTAGGAACTTTCCACTCGGAGGTCTTGAACAAATTAATGGTGTAATAGAAACTCACCGCCAAGGTGGAGGTGTTATTTATATTGATACTGGGGATACTCTTTTCACTTCGACAGTCATTCCTGACTTTGTAAAAAAATCTAGTGAGTTTAAGGCAAGGGCGCTATTAAAGGCACTCGAAAGATTAAGACTTAGAATTTTTCTACCAGGAGATCAAGACTTTGCTTTAGGTGAGGAGTTTTTAACTGAAATTTCGAAACAAGCATCTTTTGACTTTCTTATTTCAAATGCAAGTGAAAAGATGAAAATCAAACATTTAAAACTTATTCATTTAGAGTCAGAAAAACTAAATCTTTTTTTCATTGGTGTTCTTTCTCCATCCCTACTGAGATCAAACGAACATGGACTTCTTACTAATCCTGTGCAGGCAATACAGTCTCAATTAAATATTATTAATTCAGAATTTAAAGAGATTAAAAACAAACGTATTATCCTAATGTCTCACTCTGGTCTTGAACAAGATAGAGTATTTGCTAAAAAATTTCCTGAAATCGATTGGATAATTGGGGCCCATTCTCAATCTTATCTGAGATTTTCTGAAGACATTGGATCAACTCAAATCGTTCAAGTTCTCTCTCGAAATCATTACCTAGGAGAAATCAAACTAAATCTAACTAACAAAAAACAAGATAAATACCAGGTCATTGAAATCCGAGACGAACTTAAAGACTTGATCAAACCCAACCCTATGCAGAAGTTTCTTGTCCAAAATAAAAGTGATTTAGATAATATTCTTGCTAAGGAGCAAAATTTTAGTTTTGAAGCAGGTGATAAAAGAATTCAAACCTACAATACTTGCCTTGAATGTCATGATAGTCAATATAAGTTCTGGAGCACAACTCCCCATTCTCTCGCCTATACAACACTTATAAATGCCAAGGCAGAAAAAAATCCAGAATGTATTCAATGTCATTCTGTTGGTCTCAATCAAAGTGGTGGTTTCAATTCATATAAAAATATTTTAAATAAAGAAGTGAATCAAGACAAATACTGGGCTGAGCTTACTGTTAAGCATCCTTTAAGAGAACAAAGTAAAGCAGATCTATTGAAATGGTCAAAGACTAGAGATGAAATAGACCAAAAATATAAAGTGACTCAAAACTTTGCTCATGTCCAATGTTTGAATTGTCACGATCTTTCGAATGAACATCCTTTTAATGAAATAAATCATGTAAAATCAAATAATTACAAAGATAAATGCGTTACTTGTCATACTAGAGATCAGAGTCCTGAGTGGTATGATAAAGATTCTAAGGGACTTGCCACTTCATTAAATGAAAAGTACTTTGCTGACAAACTTAAGAAAATGAGCTGTCCAAAAAGTGAATAAAGATTTAACCGTTTTAGGCATTGAAACCAGTTGTGATGATACATCTATGGCCATTCTTCGCCAGGTAAATGGTGAAACTCATGTACTTGCACATATCTGTTATGGCCAAGAAGATTCCCTAAAGCACTGGGGTGGTGTTGTTCCTGAAATAGCGGCCAGAAATCATTTGCAAAAAATTCGTCCAACTCTTGAAGAAGTTCTTCAAGCATCAGACTTGAAAATGAGTGATATTGATCTGATTTCTGTCACGACTCTACCTGGATTATTAGGTCCACTACTTACGGGGCTAAATACCGCCAAAACATTAAGTCTACTCTATAAAAAACCTATTATGGCCACGAACCATTTATTTGCACACCTTGAGGCCATACATATTGATCAAGAAGTAAGCTATCCCTACCTTGGATTACTTGTAAGTGGCGGACATAGTATTTACTTTCTCGTGGAAAATAGAGATAAATTTACTGTACTTGGTAGCACAATTGATGATGCTGCAGGGGAAGCCTTCGATAAAGGTGGTAAACTTCTTGGTTTAGGTTATCCTGCAGGGCATATTATAGACCGTATGGCCAAGTTTGGAGATTCAAAAAGATTTACATTTCCAATTGGACTTAAAAGTTCAGCAAACTCCCAATTAAGTTATTCAGGACTTAAAACTGCATTACGAGTATTTTTAGAAAAAAACAATACAGTTCTTCAACAAATTCCCACACAGTTTTCAACTAAAGAAGAAGATAAGCAAGATTTTTATGATACTTGTGCCTCTTACCAGTGTGCAATTGTGTCGGCATTACTATTAAAATTAAAATATGCCTTAAAGATGGCAATAGAAAAAGGCTTTCCAAAGAATATTCCCATTGTCGTTGGCGGAGGTGTTGCAAGTAATTCAGAACTTCGTTCACAAGTAATTAAAAAATATCCTCAGGCAAAATTTGTAAATAAAAAGTTTTGTACTGATAATGGAGCAATGATTGCTAATTTTGGGATAATCCATCATGATCAAGCAATTCGTTTTCCAGAGTGTCTTAAGATGGATGCTCGTGGAAGATATTTAGACAAGAAGGCCAAATAAATGCAAAAGCTCCCCAAGGCCAATAAAGAATTAGGTCAACATTTTTTAAAAGACCAAAATGTTATTTCAAAAATTACTCATGATTGGTTTAAAGAATGTGATGTCATAGTGGAAGTAGGACCAGGACCTGCCATCCTTACCAAAAAATTAGCTGCTCATAATAAACCACTCTATCTCATTGAAAAAGACTTACGTTTTAAGGAACTACTACTTGAGTGTGTCTCTGAAAAAAATTTATACCTAGAAGATGCCCTGAATTTTGACTGGAACCACTTTATTCAAACTGAAAATTTAGATAAGAAAAAAATATGGTTAGTCTCGAATCTTCCATATAATGTTGGAACTTTACTATTTGTTCAATTTTTACAGATTCAACAAATACATTATATGAGTCTTATGTTTCAAAAAGAAGTCGGTGACAAAACTTATTTAGGACAACAAAAAAATCAATTAAATGGACTACTAACCCTATCGCTTAATTATTTTCAATCAAAACGACTTATAAAAGTACCTCCAGGATGTTTCTCTCCGCCGCCAAAAGTAGATTCTGTAGTTGTAAGCTATGAGAGAATGACAAATCCCTTAGTTACAATTGATCATTTCGAACAATTTAACCAATTCACCAGGCTTGTATTCTCTCAAAGGCGTAAGCAATTACAGTCAGTTCTCAAGGGACATTTTAGTATTGATTTGCTTCATGAGTCTTTAACAACTCTTAAAATTTCTCCTCAGATTAGAGCAGAAGCACTTAACTTTGATCAAGTTATGGCCCTGTATCATTCCTTACATCAAAATTGAAATCTCAGCTATGGCCGTATTTTAATTTCAAGTAAGAAGTGCTATAAATGAAAAATGAGTGGAATTAAAATAATTGCTAAAAATAAACGAGCTGGATACGACTACTTTCTAGAGGAGAAGTTTGAAGCCGGTTTAGTTCTCCAAGGAACTGAAGTAAAGAGTCTCAGAGCGGGTAAGTGCATTATGAATGATGCTTTTTGCACTATAGATAAAAAAGATGAAATATGGCTAAGTCATTCTTTTATTGCTCCGTATCAATTTGGAACTTATGACAATCACAAGGAAGATAGAAAAAGAAAGCTACTCCTTAACGCTAAAGAAATTAGCTATATTCAAAAATCACTTGCCACGAAGGGTCAAACCTTGATACCTACAAAGATCTATTTCAAAGGTAGCAAAGTTAAGTTAGAAATAGCTTTGGCCAAAGGAAAAAAACTCTTTGATAAAAGAGAGTCCAGCAAAGAAAAAGATATAAAAAGAAAGCTACAACAAGGTAAATACGAATAATGGAACATATCTATCAAATTAATCCACTAAATACTCAAAAAGAATTTACTGAGGAAGAAGCATATAGGCTGGTGGAAATTTTAGTTCCCATCACTTCTAAGGCCAAAAATTCAATTAATGCTCTTCAATCAAAAATGGAAGTCTTTCAATATCAACCAGAACTTACTAATAAGATCCAAGAAGATATTAATACACTTATTCATAAATGGAGTGAAAAAGTAAAAAGACTTGGAGGAAGCCCACTAGCACTTTACCGAGTTAGAATACCTAGTGAAAACAATAGCTATTTTGTTTGGGAACACCCATCTATAGAGTTAGAACTTTTTCACTAAATAGCATACTTCCAAATTATAAGACTCATAACAATCATTCCTACTAAATCAATTAAATAATTAATGAAAATATGCTTGAGCTTACCGTTAAAGAACGTAAAATGCTTCGCTGTTAACCCAACGACAATAAGTAACCAAGTTCCAATACTAATTGTAAGAAGTTCAGCCAAATTTCTTGGCATTATATGCTTAATTAAAATAAATAATCCGTAGGCAGTCCACAGGGAACCAATAA
>CAYFHZ010000296.1:0-4758 GCA_964342535.1 uncultured Bacteriovoracaceae bacterium
GAAAAATTAGTTTATTAGCTTCACTTAGTCTTGTTGGCTGTGCATCTATAAAAAATAGCAACGAGGTAAGCCCTGTTGCGGAAGTTAAAGAGCGTGCACGTATTCAAACTCATTTGGTTGATGAAACCTTGCCAACATGTCATGACTGTATCGTTGGAGCAGTAGGTGATGTAGATCTTAAAAAAGAAGATGAGAAAAAAGTATATTTTCTTTATGGTGCAGAGCACCTCGGACTGAGTAATCAATATTTTGATATTCCTGTTGTTTATAATGACGCTACTAAGATGTGGATTAATTACTTTACTGGAAGAGGGCGTAAGCACTTTAAACGATATGCAGAAAGAGCAGGAAGGTATGCTCCAGTTCTTTCAAAAATTTTAAATGATCAAGGTTTACCAAGAGATTTAATTTTCTTGTCAATGGCAGAAAGTGGATTTCAAAATGCAGCAAGATCATGGGCCAAGGCAGTAGGTCCGTGGCAGTTCATGCCGTTTACTGGGAAAAAGTTTGGGCTCGATGTTGGATTCTATTTAGATGAAAGACGTGATCCTCTTAAAGCTACAGTAGCAGCTTCTAGTTACCTAAGATACTTATACGAAATGTTTGGATCGTGGGAACTTGCAATGGCAGGTTATAACGCAGGTGAAGGTAAAATCGGAAGAGCTATACGAAGATATAATACAAAAAACTTTTGGGAGATACGACGAGGAAGATATTTAAAAAGAGAAACCAAAAATTATGTTCCTAAGATTATGGCCCTTGCTATTATCAGTAAAAATTTATCTAAATTTGGATTTGATGAAGTTGAATTTGAAAGAGCACTTGATTTTCAAGAGATTACTGTTCCGGCCAATACAGACCTTTACAAAGTGGGTGAGGCCCTTGAATTGGACTTTGAAACTGTTAAAAAATACAACCCAGAGCTTTTAAGATGGCAGACCCCTCCTAAGGGGGAAGAGTATGTTTTAAGAATTCCTGTAGGGAAGAAGCAGGTTTGGGAAGAAAATAAAAATAATATAAATGTACTTGCAACAGAGTATAAGACTTATCAACTTAGAGGCTATGCAAGTTTATATAACGTTGGAAGAAAGTTTAAAGTTCCTCTAAAAGTTTTAACAGAACTTAATGATATTCCAGGTAAGAAACGGCTTTATCCAAAGACCACAGTTATGTTGCCATTTAGAGGTGATCACGAACATAGAAAGCTGGCCATGTACTCTGATCTTTATGAGAAACCTAGAAAAAGTGTTCTTAGGAAAAGAAGCTATCAAAAATGGATTAATCGTGGAAAAAGTCGTGGCCAAAAAATTTCCAATCCTTCTGAATTTTATACAGTTAAAAAGGGAGATACTCTTTGGAACATTGCAAAGAAAACTGGGGTGAATATTAACACAATAATTAGGTCAAACTATAAACTTGTTAAGCGCCGCATGATTTTACCTGGGGACAAATTAGCAATTAGATAATTCATATAAGTAACCGATAAGTAGACTAAGAGCGGTTTTTCCGCTCTTTTTTTTTCATAAAACTTCTCCAATCCCATTCTTTTATGTACAATCACATCTCGATAAATATGAGGAGCATTTATGTCAGGATTTGGTATTAGAGCATTAAAAAAGAAGTCTCAAGATGAAATAGAGACAACGAAATCTCAATACTATAAATATATTGTATGTGGTGAGAATATCTCTGGAGTACTAACTTTCATGAATCTTTATCGTAAATACCCAGGGGAAGTTAAATTCATTACTAAAAATCCTTATTTTAAAGATGAAGTTTTAAAAGAGTATCAAACCACCTTACCATCAATTCGTTCTCAGAAAGCAGCAGACGCACTTGTAGCGCTTAATCCAAGGCTGGAAGTTTTTAAAAATAAATCGGAATCTGTATTTTATAAAGATACAAAGTTTCAATCTTTTGAAGGAAGAGCTAAGCCCCACGAAATGCTTGAGTTAGAAAAGTATTTTATAAATACAAGTTATGAAATGAATTTTCTTGGTCTTTTTCAAAATGAAGAATATGAAAATCTTGATATCCTTTTAAAGGAAAATCAATTACATAAAATCATTTCAGAGATTGAGGTGACAACACCAACGGACCTAGTAGAAAAATCAAATTTTGCCATAAAGACTGGAGAATTTGAGAGTATAAAATGTGAAAAACTTTTTTATTGTGAATCACCTCGAAAATTTATGAGTCTTATTAGTAATAAAGATATGCTAACGGATATAGTGTCAGAGTTTGCTACTGCTATTGAAAATACTCCGGCAATTGTAGTTCAAAGTAAATCTTCCGTAAAGCTATACGATCAAGCTGGTACTGTTATCATTCCTCAAAGTATGACTCATGACTGGGGAAGCTTTGTAGTCGAATTTGAAGCCTTCCAAGAAGATACTCAAACTCAAGAATTTAAATCCTTGATGTTTTTAGAAGGTGAGCAAATGCAAGAAGAAGAACTTGCTAAAAAGATTCGTCATATGAAAAGAGTTGTGGAAAGAGTCTTTCCTGAGTTAAGTCAAAATGAAATTTCATCTAATATAAGATATGATCATGAGTACTCATTAGTTGGCATAAATGATGGCCAATATGAAGCCTTGAAAAAAGAAAATGTCAGATTTTTAGGGCACGCAAGTTCCTTGCCAGAAGGGCTTTCAGGTGATTTATCATATCTTGGACGATCAATTTATGCTATACTATCAGAACAATTTTAAGGATGTAATTAAGTGAAAAAAGGTAGGCATCCCTGCCCACAAAAACCTTCCCTGGTGACTTCTTTAAAGCTGTACTTAAATTGTAAGTTTATATGTTTCACCCTGTCATTATAAAAAAATAAATGTAAGAAATTAACAGTTTTTAGAAAGACCTCAAGGAGGTTAATCATGGGAAAACTTCTAATTTTATTAATACTCTCATCATGCCGTTTAAATCTTCCAGTGGTAGGTGATGAGGGAGATGATCTTGAAGTCGGTTTAAGAGATGTAAGTATAAACTGTATTGAGGATACTGAGTGTCAAACGACTTCAATTGCTGAAAATGAAATTTTTGTTTTTTATTCAAAAGATAGATGTATTGATTTTAATTTAGAAACTTCTATTCTTGCTATGGCCCACGCCAAAGTGAGCTGCGATACATCTGGTTGTAAAAGTAGTTTTGAGGATTATACCAACGCTAAAGAAACAGTGGCGGTATTTTGGCTAGATAGAGGCATTTATACTTTAATGAGTTTTGTTGATCTTAATGCCAATGAAAGTTTAGATGAAGATGAGCCGTATTTTTGTAATGAAGAAGTTGAATTGGCTTCGAATAAAATAAATATTGATTTAGAAATTAATATTGAATATTAAAAAAGCGAGCAATAAAAAAGGGCCACAAATGTGGCCCTCGTATTCATTTTTAATTAAGTAATAATTAGAAAAGAACGTCGAACTTAAGGAAGTTCCAAGCAAGTGAATTATGAGCTTCACCTTTAGCGTCTTTGTTAGCATCTGCATCGTAATCTACAGTAGTCATAGAGTACGCTACACTTGGAGCGTAAGTTAAGTTAAGTCCCCATGCTGAACCAACAGTCCATCTGTGACCATACTCAAGAGCGATAGTTGTTGCAGTATCTTTATCACCTAGGCTTGCTCCAGCAACGTCATAAGTAGAAGCAGAAGCACCTACACTTGTAGTTGAGTGCATATTGTAGTGAAGTGCGAAATAACAAGTATTTCCTAGATCTTCAGCTAGGTTATAATAACCAGAAAGACCAACAGTGTTTCCAACCATTTTAGAATCAGCAGTACCTGTTGTTTCAGTTGTGTGGCTTACATAAGTAAGACCTACTTGCCATTGACCAAAAGCTCTAGCGTAGTTAAGAGCGATTCTGTCATTTTTACCAGCTTCTTTAGCGTCATCTCCATCAAGAGATACATCAAAAGAAGTTGCTCTAGAACCAGCATCCCATCCGTACATTCTAACCATGTTTTCGTTAGCAGCAAAAGTAGTAGCTGCAGTAAGTGCTAATACAGCAGTTAATAGTTTTTTCATTTTCACATCCTTTGTTTAATGTTGTGAGTATAAAGTTTGTTTTTAAACTCTAAAAAAAAAATTAATTTATATACCTTAGTTTAATGATTTTTTTGTAATTGCAAAACAAAAAATTAACTCAAACATGACTTTTTTTAACTTTTAGCAAGTTTTTTAACCTAGGTAAAAGTGTCAAAAAAACATCACTTACCATTGTTTTTTTGTAAATGATTTTTGTCTAAGTTGTTTATCGCTCCTTTGGTATTGGTCATGGTTTTGTTACGTTTATCCACATTTGTTGATATGGTGAGATAATTGTCAATTTTTCGAAAAATCTTTAGTTATTCTTTTTTAGATGCTGTTTGACAAAAGAAATGACTAGAATTCTAATTTGAATAATAAAGATTATTCCCCTTAATGGGATGAACATTACTTTTTAAATTTAAAAGTATGACAAGGAGAAGATTAATGAAAAAACAAATTGCTGTTGCTATGGGATTAGCAGTTCTTTCTACTGGAGCATTAGCTTCTAAAGCAAGATTACAAGCACTAGGTGAAGACACTTTTGGATCATTCTTTATCGATGATACAAGAAACGTACTTCTTAACCCTGCACACCTTAACTCACACAAAGATTTCGTAACAATGGAGTTTGGTAACAACACTGACAACACTTCAACTGATCAAGACTCTGCTTCTAGACCTAAGTCAGAGGGTGGTGTTTTTAAATCTGCAGGTAATTTAGTTTAT
>CAYFHZ010000297.1:0-4745 GCA_964342535.1 uncultured Bacteriovoracaceae bacterium
CAAAATAGTTTAGATTCATCTCCAATGAGTGAAATAATGATTGGAATTATTGATAACTAAATGAATTTTCTAAATCGTCTGTACTCATTTGAAGAGCAGGTAAGCTCTCATCTAAAGCAGATAAGATTATCTCAGGAACCTGAATAGCTCTATACTTTTTGCCGTTAGTTAAACGAATCCAATAAGCTTCTATAACATCTCTAGATTGAGTAGTTAGCTTAATTGGCTTAACAGATACTATTTGTTCTAAATTGATAAGAATACTAGTCTTCTCATCCACTTGTTGAGCAGCATTGTGTGTAATAATAATAAAGCGATGTAAGTTCATAATCTAATCCTTGAGGATATTTAAACCTATTTATGGATTAGATGCTACTAGTCCTATAAAAATTATATTAACTAATAGACTGAAATTACTTTCTTGCTACTTCTGATATAAGATTTCCTATGGCATAGGGAACTGAAAATGGCCTATCGTCGTTATAGTAGTAATCATGATCAAAACCCATTTTATGAATCCATTCATGGGCCAAATTTGCTGCTATATCTATCGATGTCCATGAAGATTTGCGGTAAAATCTACTATTTAGCCAAATTCTTAATGTATCTGGTTTGGTGTAGCCTTTTACTTTAGACCATGGATTAAAACTCCTATAAAGGGTAAGGTCAAAATCCATCGTATGATCTTGATCTGGCTTAAGTAGCTCAGCTCCAGTCATGAGTAGGTTAAAAATTTCTTTATTCGAAAGACCATTATTTTGATGAAAACTTTGAGAGCCTTTATATTCAAAATTTAATATTTCATTTTTAAGTTCTTCTCCATTGATAACCCGTTCAAGTATTAAGATGGCTTCTTGGAGTTTTTCAAGGTCAATATCTGAAAAATTGCGGGTTGTAATAGCTATTTTTAGCCCTTGACTGGATTTAAAATTAATGTGCTTAATTTCTCCAGATAGCTCCTCTCCAAAATCCTCATTTGCTTCAAAATGGGGATGGTTTGCTGAAAAACTTGTTAAAGGTAAAAAGATTAGTAATAGGCAATAAAAAGTCCATTTATTCATATATTCTTCCTTGAATCTTGAATACTAATTTTTTAAATGCTAATAAGCTCAAAAATAACAATTTGTTATATTATACTTAAGAATTGAATTTAGGGCACTAAGCAAATGTTAAGAGATAGTGAGAAAATTGCTAAGATTCACGCAATACTTGAGAAAAGTTCTCCAGAGCAAAGAAGGCAAAGTCTTATTCACAATATGAAATCAGAGATTACAAAAGGTAATCATTGTTTTAATTGCGTAGGCCATTGCTGTACATTTGTACATAACTCCATGCAAGTAACCCCAATCGAGGCTTTGGATGCTTTTATATTACTCAGTAGTATGGACCGAATAAATGAATCATTACTTGAGGAGCTTGATGAATGCATACGATATTATAGACTAGACTATGAAGTCGCACTTACCGGGGGAAGAGTGATGAGACGATATTATACTTGTCCCTTTTATAGGCCAGGCGAAAAAGGTTGTACATTATCACTTGAAAATAAACCTTATGGTTGCCTAGCATTTAACCCAAATAAAAATAATGTATCAACTGAAGGTCATTGTAGTTCAGATATATCAATTCTAGAAACAAGAGAAAATGACTCAGGTAATGAGAGCACTCTTAACAAAGAAATTTCGGATTTATTAGGTTTGTCATGGAGCAAAAAAAGCCTACCTCTGGCCCTTAAGGAAATTATTAAGGTCAGTTATTCCTTTTAACTCAATTATTATCACTTATCATATATCAATCTTTTTAAAAAACAGTTATAATTAGCTCATATTTTTTATAAGAATTTGTTAGTTTTCAAGGAAAGGAGCCGAAAATGACTAGAGCTGTAAGGACACAAGCGAAAGTAGACACTTTTAAAATTCCCACAAGAAAATTTGATGTACCATGTGATGTAAATGGAAATCCACTTAGAGTTAGTGAATATTTTGGAGAGAATGTATTTGATTTTATGAAATCAGAAATACTTACTAAACAAGATAAGACAGATATTCAGGATGTTCTTGGTAAGAAAAAAGAATTAACTAAAGAAATGGCAGAAAAATTTGCTAATGCTGTTTTAAACTGGGCAACAGGTAAAGGTGCAACTCACTTTACTCACTGGTTTCAACCATTAACTGGTTCAACGGCAGAAAAACATGATGCATTTTTATCTATAGAAAATGGTCAACCAATTGAAAAACTTTCAGCTTCACAACTTATTCAAGGTGAGCCAGATGCTTCATCTTTTCCTAATGGTGGTTCAAGATCTACATTTGAAGCCAGAGGTTATACTTCTTGGGATTTAACTTCTCCAATTTTCCTAAGAACTCATGAAAACGGAAAAACATTAACGATCCCTACAGCATTCGTATCTTATCATGGAGATGCGTTAGATATTAAAACTCCACTTCTTAGGTCAATCACACAGCTTTCTAAAGCAGCTACAAAATTTTTAAATTTAACTAATATATCTGAAAGAGAAGCAGATATGTTTGATCATATTGATGTAAGCTGTGGTTGTGAGCAAGAGTATTTTCTTGTTGATAAAGGGCTTTTCTATGAAAGACCTGACTTAGTTATGGGAGGTCGTACACTTTTCGGAGCAAGTACTTCTAGAAATCAACAACTTGATGACCATTATTTTGGAACAGTTCCTGAAAGAGTTATGGCCTATATGCAAGAGGTTGAAGTTGAGCTTTATAGATTAGGAATCCCTGCTAAAACAAGACATAACGAAGTTGCTCCAGGGCAATTTGAGATAGCACCTATTTTTGATAAAGGAAATGTTGCTGTTGATCAAAACCAAATGGTTATGTCTATACTTCAATCAGTTGCTATTAAACATGACTTTGTATGTCTTCTTCACGAGAAACCATTTGCAGGTATTAATGGTTCAGGAAAACACTTAAATTGGTCAATGGGTTCAGCTAAAGCTGGTAATATGCTTGAGCCTACAAGTACTCCACATACAAATTATAGATTTCTTGCTACGGTTGCTATTATTTGTGAAGCTTTATACAGACATGGAGCTAACTTAAGAACAGCGATTGCATCTCACTCAAATGATCACAGACTAGGGGCAAATGAAGCACCTCCAAGTATTATTTCTATCTTCCTTGGTGATACACTTACAAAAATTCTTGATGCTTATGCAGATGGAAAAGCGTATGAGGATGAAGGGCAAAGCTTTTTAGATTTAGGCGCTGATCAATTAGCAAGATTAGTAAAAGATAATACAGATAGAAATAGAACTTCTCCATTTGCTTTTACTGGTAATAAATTTGAGTTTAGAGCAGTTGGTTCTTCTCAAAATGTTGGGATTCCACTAACAATTCTTAATGCTGCTGTTACTGATGTTTTTAATGATATTAATGAAAGAATTGAGAAAGAAAAAGAAGCAGGAACTGAAATTGATGAAATTTTAGTTACTATTATTAAAGATCTTTATACTAATTCTAGAAATATTGTTTTTAATGGTGATGGTTATTCACAAGAGTGGCAAGATGAAGCAGAAAAAAGAGGTTTACCAAACCTTAGAACATCTGCAGATGCTTTAAAAATCATGACAGACAAATCAAGAAATGAGTTCTTATTAAAGCAAGGTATTTACTCTGAAAGAGAGCTTTTAACAAGATACAATGTTCGTGTTGAAAGTTATGTTAAACAAAGAGAGATTGAGTTTAGAACTCTGATAAATTTAATTCATAAGGATATCTTACCAGCAACCATTGAGTATAAAGGTATGCTTGCTGGGGCCATAGAGGATCAAAAAGAAGTAGGAATAGAAGCTAAAGTTGATAAATTACTTCTTAGTAAAATTGATAAAGAGTTAACTGCACTTTATGAAAAATCAGAAAAACTTCAAGCAGCGACTTCTGCACTTGGTGAAGAAATTGAAGATGCTGAAAAAGTTGCTTATGAACTACTTCCACTTTCTGAGGAAATTGCAACCCATATTGCTTTCTTAGAAGAGAATGTGGCTGAAGATCTTTGGCCAATTCCGACTTATTATGATTTATTATTTGTAAGATAAGCTTGTAAGCCCCTAATTTATTTAGGGGCTTTTTTTTTGTAAGTAAAAAATTCATAGCAAGTTGGGGGCTCAAAGCCTCTATGTTAGTTTCACCCTATACAAGAGGGGAGACTTGCATGAAAAATATCTGTTTATTTCTTATTTTTTTCACTTTTAATTTTAAAGCATTTGCAACTCAACATGAAAGTTGTCATCAATATATAAATGATCATATGAGTGCTTTTGTCATTACTAAGAATATTAATCCTTTAAATATTCTACATTTTGCAGTTAAAGTTGATCAACAAAAATGTGAGTTTAGTGGGGCTAATGGTCCTCTGGTGGTTCCATATTGGGAAATGGGACATAAAGTAATTAATTCCATGAGTACATGTGAAGATATCACTCATAAAGAAGTAAATTCTCTTCTGGGATATAGTAATCATCAACAAATGTACCAAGAGATGAGTCGTAAAATTGATGTAAGTACAATTGAGTTAAAGATCCCAGTACTTAAAAAGTTTGGTAGTAAGATTGCTAAGGGCTCTGATCTATCAGATATTATTACTTTAAAGCTAGAATATAAAGAAGGTGATTGTCAGTTAAGCTCATATGGCAGTTTAAACTCTGAAGACTTTTTGTTTGACCAACTAAACGTTTATATAAGATTTTTTCGCGTAAGAAGTGTTAATATTTA
>CAYFHZ010000298.1:0-4694 GCA_964342535.1 uncultured Bacteriovoracaceae bacterium
AACAAAAAAACTAAAAAAACCATAAGATTTAGCAACTCTATTAACTGCACTTAGAAGTCCATCCCAGTCATAAGCTAAACTATACTGAGCACTACTAAGAGCAAAATTGATCGATGATATTAAAGAGTGAACTTCTGCTCTATCAATAACAACGAAGCGATCATCTTCATCAACAATATTCATCGTGCTGTATAGTGTTTTGTTATCAAAGTAAAAAGGAGAAAAGTCTTCATTTAACTCTCTTAGATCATCACCCTTGTATACAATTGACCTAATACGTTCCTCATATTGTTTTAAATTTGGAAGGATTTCATTTTTGACATATATATAAAGATCTTTTTCAGATTT
Organism: uncultured Bacteriovoracaceae bacterium; assembly: GCA_964342535.1. Lineage (GTDB taxonomy): Bacteria > Bdellovibrionota > Bacteriovoracia > Bacteriovoracales > Bacteriovoracaceae. The sequence goes on from CAYFHZ010000298.1 coordinate 349, forward strand.
AATATCATCTCCCATTCCTTTATATGGTTTAACGAGGTAATCAAAACCAACTTGCCACTCGGAATTCGGGTTAAATGCATTTATACCTGCATTAATTGAACGAATCCAAGTTACGATAAACGAGTGAACAAATTTAGCATCAGACTTTGAAACTAAAGGTCTAATTCTTGTAACTATACCTCTCAAAGGTTTTAAAGCCGCAATTTGTGCCGCAACCCATTTCGCTTGAGAAGATAAAGCATCAAATGATTCATTTTTACTGTAAGTATCTACTAAGAGGGCTAAATCATCACTGGTCTTTAAACCATTAGAAGACTTTGAAGACTTACCATCTTTCCAAATTTTTCCACCTATAATTTCTGAATTTATATTTTTAGCATCATCTTGAAATACAGAGATATAATCAATTCGATCTGTATTTGAAATTTTTCTTCCATTTTTTTTATTTTTCTTATACTGCTTATGCATAAAATCTAACTGTTTTTTATATTCTTTTGCAGTTAAAAAATGGCCTGTTACACCGACCTTTTCAGTTGCTGAGAAAGCAAAAAAGTGCAACATACAAATACATACTAGAATGGTTTTAGTTAACATTAATATCCCCTTTTAATTTAGTCCCAGATTATTAAACTATTGGGCCATTACAACTGTCAAGGCGAGCATTTTTTGACTTGATGGTAAGCTTTTAATTTTATATGAAATGAAGAAGAAATTTTTTAGAAAGACGGGTGAATGGCTTCGTTTAACTGATAAATAACATCAGATAAATACATATCATAGCTATTCAATTGCGGTGAATACTGTAGTCCACTTCTTCCTATACGCTCTAGATACTGAGATTCATTTTCAATTACTTTTTTTATTTCACGGTGATACTCTTGTAATTTCTTTAAAGCAGCTTCATCACCAAGTATTTTTTTCAACTTTAAAACACCTTTATCTAAACTTGCTTCCTTTATGTATGGACTCGATTTGGATTCCCAATTTGTTTTAAATAAATACTCTAATTCACTCATATTTTTTTCAATTTCTTTACTCATTCTAAAAATAGTATCGTCAAGATAAACCCTATAATACTCAAACTGAGGAGAATATTCGAATGGATTTCTTCCCATATTGCGCAAGAGCTCTGATTCTTGAGCTATAATTGTTTCAATATCATTAAGGTTCTTCTCAAGTTGTTTAACTGTTTCTTTATCTCCAATTATTTCTCTGAGAGAGAGAATATTTTCATCTAATTCTGCGGATTTGATATATGGAGCTGCTGCAAGCGCCCACTCATCTTCCAAAAACTGATAAATTTTATCCAATTTTTCTACAGGGTCTAACTGTTCTTCTGTTAGCAATCTTACGCAAATGTCTTGATAATTTGCTATCCCTCGGGTTGGATTCATTCGATGATTTTTAGCTGTAGAACAGCCAAGAGTAATAAATGAACATATAAATATCGTCAATACTAACTTGATCATACTCATCTATCGGATAATTTGAAAGAATACTTAAGATCAGAAACATTCGAATCTCATACTAAGTAAAGCTTACAGATACAGTGCAAAAAAATTGCTCCACATTGCTATATAGTATAACCTATGGCCATATGAAACTGACCGATCACCTAGAGAAATTAAATTATTTTTATGAAGTAGCAAGACTCGGTTCTCTTAAGAAAGCTTCAGAATCTGTTTATATTTCCCAACCATCTCTAACGAAGTCTATAAAAATACTAGAGGATGTTGTTGGCGTTCCACTCTTTACTAGACTTCCGAGAGGAATGAAATTAACAAAAGAAGGTGAGATTCTTAAAGAACATTGTCAAAAACTTTTTGCCTCTATTAGTGATATGGAACAAGAACTAACTTACCCAGACGATCCCCTAGCAGGAAGTCTTAGAATAGGTACCTACGACTCAATTGGTATATATTTTTGGCCAAAATTCCTACAAGGTTTTCTTACACAACATAAAAACTTAGATATTGATTTAAGAACAGGAAGAAGCAGTGAAATGCAAAATGCTCTTGAAACAGGGCTTATTGACCTCGCTGTTATAGTGAACCCTGTCGAATCCTTAAATACTCATGTTGATATATTAAAAAAAGATAGTTTCAAACTCTACGAAACGACTTCAAAGAGAAAAGTTTACCAAGATAAAAAGAATGCACCTCTTATTGCGATGCCTACAGCAACGACAGGTATTCAGTCAATTAAAGACATACTACATAAATCAGGGCTCGGAGAAAGAAAAGTTTATGTTACATCATCCTTAGAATCTGTAAAAGAGCTTACTCTTAATGGTATTGGTATTGGACTACTTCCTCAGATGGTCGCAAAATCATCGCTTGAACACAAAAAGCTAAATGAAATAAAATTAAAAGGTTTTCCCACGAAAGGAATTGGAGAACATACTATTGGAATAATTCACCATAACTTTAGAAGGGACTCTCATCTTATCAAAGAAATTGTTAAAGCAATTAAGGATTATTCTTTTTAAAAAACTGCACTTATTTCTTCAATATTTTTTCTTTTAATATCCGGTAAATCAAATTTATCATTTTTATAACCTGTGGCCAAAATTAAGTATGGTTTCTCATTTTTTGGTCTATTAAGTAACTCATTTAAAAAGCTCATTGGATTAGGTGTATGAGTCAATGTTGAAATTCCAAGTTGATGTAATGCCGTAATTAGCATACCTGTCGCAATACCTACTGATTCTTTTGAGTAATAACAGCGGTTTTGATTTGTTGTATCTTCAAAATTTTTTGAAAAAATAACAATAAGTGTTGATGCTTCCTCTAAGTGTGGTTTTTTCCAATTTGTACGAAAAGGCTTAAGATCATCTAGCCATTTTTCATTATTTCTCTTATGATAAAAATCATATTCTTCTTTTTCAGCTGCTATTCTAATCTTTGTTTTCATTTCTTGACTCTTAATAATTGCAAAAAACCAAGGTTGTTTATTTGCTCCACTAGGTGCAGTTCCAGCTGTTTTTACACACTCCTGTATTATATGAAGAGGAATATCTTTAGAAGTAAAATGTCTAACAGTTCTTCTTTCACTCATTAAGCGATAAAAAGAATTTGCTTTGTGAAACATATCTGATTCACGATTTATAATTGTATCCATAACTAAATCTCAAAACTTGTATCTATTTTTAATTTTACTTTATTTGCTGCTGATATCCCTTGAAAAGAAGGAAGTTCAATTTTAAAAAGAGATAACAGAACCTCAAAATTAGATATAAAGTTAAGTTTATTATCTTCTTTCATAAATCTACTTTTCAAAATGACTTCTTTTTCTTCTCCATGAAGCATAAGTTTTGCCTTTAACTCAATTTCTTTAGCATAAGTAATTTCTTGAGGTTCAATTACAATCTTTGCTTGTGGAAATTTCTTTGTCTCTAAGTATTTATCTTTAAGATGCTTGTCTCGAAGATCTATTCCTGAATTTAATTTTTCTAAATCAACTATTGCATTTCCACTAAAGGTATTTTTTTCAAGTTTCATCTCTGTTAGTATGAGGGGGACTGTACCATTTGCTTTAATAAAAGAAGGTCTTCCTATTGCACTAAACTTAACTTCAGAATAAAGAAGTTTAATATTTGCAAAGCTATAATTTGATATAAGTAATAATAAAATAATTTTTTTCATTTTTATCTCCTTTAAGGTAAACCTTTTTCTACCCACTCTATAATTGCATCAACTTCCTCTTGAGATAGTCGATCAATATTTGACCAGCTTGGAGGCATTGGTTCATTGGGGTCAGTAATAACCTCTACAAGGTAACTGTTTAGTGCATCTTCAAAATTACCCAAGAGGTAATCTCTTTGATCAAAAAAACTTTGTCTCGTACTCAAATCTAAAAAACTTGCTTGTCCTTGAGGGTTATGACATTGAATACATTTTGGTAAAAAAACTTTCTTAGATAAAGACTCCCACGTTGCAGCTAATTCAGCAGTTACTGGTTCTGTTACCGTACTATCTAAAGGAGCTCCTTGATCAACCCATGACTTTAAAAGAACAATCAACTCTTCATCTAAACTCGGAGCATTCTTTGGCATACGTCCAGTTAAGACAGCATCTAAAATATTCTCTTTGTCAGCAAAAACAATATCATATTCATTGTATCCAGCATGACACTGAATACAATGAGATTTTAAAATATTACTACGAACAGTTTCAAAGCTGATACTTTCTTCTTGTGGCGTAATACTTTGGATATCAGATATAGGACTTTCTTTGACCTCTAATGAATTTCCACATGATGTAAGTAGTAAAAGTATATTTATCACAAATAAGGTTTTCATAATTATCCTATATCTTTAAAGTTTATAATCTTGGGCTTTCACCAGA
>CAYFHZ010000299.1:0-4691 GCA_964342535.1 uncultured Bacteriovoracaceae bacterium
TGGTGGTTAAATAGATTAATATAATTTTGAAAAATAAGTTCATTATTACTTATCGGACAAATACTGTAAGGTATTAGCATTTCATCAATAAGAAATATCTATGATCTAATAGATAATAATAACTAGATTTTATCATAGAAATAGACGAATATTTACTCAGTATCAAACATAGGAGGAAATATGAAAGATATGACTGGTGAAAAGGTACCAATGGTTTCATTTCAAACAAGAGTTGGACATGAGTGGAAAACAATGACAACAGATGACTATTTTAAAGGTAAGAAAGTTGCTGTATTCGCTTTACCTGGGGCTTACACCCCAACTTGTTCATCAACACATTTACCACGTTATAATGAACTTTATGATACTTTTATTGCAGCAGGGTTTGATGATGTTATTTGCTTAAGTGTAAATGATAGCTTTGTTATGAATGAATGGAAACAATCTCAAAAGGCAGATAAAATCACGATGCTTCCAGACGGTAATGGAGAGCTTTCTGAAAAGCTGGGATATTTAGTTGATAAGAAGGATCTTGGTTTTGGTAAAAGGTCTTGGCGCTACTCTATGATTGTTAATGATGGTGTTATAGAGAAAATGTTCATTGAATCTGAGAAACCAGGTGATCCATTTGATCAATCTGATGCGGATACAATGTTAAAACATCTTGATATAAAAATTCCAGAGTCTGTAGCTGTCTATAGTCGAACTGGTTGTGTTTATTGCCATAAGGCCAAAGAATACTTAAAGGAAAAAGGTATACAGTTTGAAGAACATATACTCAATAAGGACTATTCTATAAAAACGCTTAAAGCAATAAGTGGAGGAACTCAAGTTCCACAGATTTTTATCAACGGTAAAAGAATTGGTGGCCATGAAGACCTCATAAAAGTATTCTAAATCATAAAAGGGGCTTAACTTTGATAAGCCCCTTTTACTATTTATAACAAGAGTTGAAATAAAACAGATGGTATAAACATTGTTTAAAAGTTTTTTAATATACAACCAGGAAAACCGTCTTCTGATTGATGAGTTGGATCTCCACCAAAATCATATAAATGTCTATAATCTTCATCATTTACAAAAATAGGTGCGTAATAAGCGTCTTCTACTACTTGGTCTACCTCACCCTTAAAAACATAATATTTATCCCAATTGGTACAGTAGACAGCACTAGCAGTTTTAATTGATTTATTAAAAGAACTCGTTGGGTTCATTAAATTATAAAGTTTATTCCAGGGAGAAGCCTCGACTTCAGGAGATAAATTCGTCCACCCATCCCGATTATGCTCTCTTATTTCAGTCCAAAAAGGTATTGTGTCAGTATAGCCTGTAAGTCTAATAAAGATTTGTTGCCCAAAAACAGATTCACCACCTTGTCTTGTTAGGTAAACGGTATCTTCACATCCACTGGCCTTGAGAACTAAGGTTGGATGTAAGTCAGACCAACCTCCTGCAGATAAAATATCACTTCTAAAAGGAATAACACCTTTAGTAGGATTGTTTTCATTAAACCAAGGTATGGCCTTTAAACTTGGTAAGATACCAAAAAAAGATTTATAAAAATATTTTTTATTAATAACATTTTGTCTCGATATTAAATTACCATCAGGTATTTTTAAAATTTGAGATAACCCTGGCTCCGCAGGTGATGTACCTAAAACTTCAAACCAAATACCACCACTTAGTGGCTTAAACTTACTACTCTTCAGGTCTCCCTTAAATAAAGTTGGAAGTTTATTTGATAAGTTTTGAAGTCCTTTATCACTTCCCCAGTAACCATAACTAATTTCAGTGTTAAAATTTAATGAAAATTGTTCGTAATCTTTAGCATGAGATTGCTCATACGTTTTTGTATATTCTTTATATCTTTCTACTGCATCTCCAATAAGCAATGCCGTTGTAGGATATGCGTTTAGACCTGATCCAATTTTTTCAAAGACCATTTTGTCTGGGAAAGTTCTTTTAATTGTTTTTTTACGTAAATATGAAACTTTACCACCTAAGCGGTGATCTTTTACTTGAATCGTCTTATTTGAGTAGTATTCGCTTAGAGAGTCTTCAAATAGTTCCTGACACTCCGGATTAGCCTTAACTAAGTCTTTCCATAGTTTATTCTTTGCTGGTGTAGCACAAACACTCATGAAATGACTTAACTTTGTGTTAACTTTAGAATCAGAGTAACCTGCATAATAATCAGCAATTCGCCCTAATATAATGGCCAGCTGTTTAAAGTCAACAAGTCCTTTTCTATAGAGTATGGCCATATCATTTTGAGCATCAAATGAACCAAAAACTTTAATTCCTTCTGCGACTTGTCCTTTATAAAAACTAAAATTTTCTCTCAGTCCAATAACAATATCAGGATTAAGTAATCGCCCATACTCACCTAATACTTGCATAAATGTTTTAAAGTCTTTTGCAATTGTTACTGCTTTTTTAAGAGCACTAACAAAACCACCTTCTTTAATATTCATGATATTAGAAACTAAGCGCATCATTGTGGGTACTTTCACATCTTCACGTAAAAGGTAAGTAATATGTGGAACAAGAGATTTTAAAAGCAAAGCTTGCTCAAGTTTTTTAATGTCACCTTGTTCTGAATACATATGATTTCTTGATAATGCATCAAGAAAAAATATTGTTATTGCAGCTGAACTTCCACCAGCAACAGTCGTTGGAAATCCCCTATTTTCTACAATACGAGACATTCCACTCCAGTGAGCAGGAACAAGTTCACCATTACCACGTACACCGACACAGTAGTTATCGAGGGCAAAAACAGTTCCTATATGAAAAATTGTAAGAAGAATGATACTTTTCATCATAATTTATCCTATTCGCAAGTTACACTAAAAGTTATTTTTCTAGCTTCTAAATCAAATATAATCACATCTCCATCAAATACATTTACCGAAACAGTCTTAAAGTTTGCGGGAGAAGATGATGTACCAATAAATTCATCAAGTGAAATTGAAATATTCTTAACCACACCTGCATAGGGTCCACTTAAAATCATTTTCTTTTGGTTTTCTTTAATTTTAATTGTTTGCCCTTGATTATTTTCACAGGTGTAATCTGCAAAAACATTCAAACTTAGAACTCCTAATACTAAAAATAAAACTTTTTTCATAAACATCCTCACAATTGTATTGTTATTTTTTTTCCAATAAATTTAATATTTTCCATATCTAACCAAAAATTTAAAATTTTATTTACTCCCCAACGCCAAGTTGGAATTTTAGCAACTTTTACTTTATCCATATGAATAGTTAGAGTCTTATTTTCAGGGTCGTGAACGATTTCTCCCTTTATTGAAATATTAAATTTGGGAGTTAAAGATGTATCAACTGTAATGATAAAATAAATTTCTCCATTATTAACAGTGAGGTTTCCAAGGGTGGCATTGAATTTTGAGACCTCTGAATTTCCATCAGCAAACCATTCATCCCAAAATGTTTGATCTCTTTCTACTTCTTCTTCAATTCCTGTTGTCGTTGCTAAATCTAATTTAATTTTTGAATATTTCATACATCCTGATATAACCTTATGTAATTCATAAAATTCATCTCCTTGATTTTTATCACAGGTAATTGTTAAACCTGAGAGTTCAACAAGTTTCTCATCTGTCTTGATCGCAACTTTATCAAATTTAGCTTCTAATTGGTCTACATTTGTTTGAAGTGATTCAAGTTTAACTGCATATTCAGTTGCACTTTCATTGTCTTGAATCTCTATTTCAGACGAATCAACAGTAAAACTATCAACACAGTCATTTTTAATTTTTTCAAAATCTATTGAATACAGTTCAGGGTTTTTCTTACAGCTCATATTCGATTTGCCAATTGAAACTAAGTAATTTGCAGCGTTCAAATTTGCATTATCTAAATCAAGACTAAATATATTTTTTTGCAACTTTAGATCTTTAAGTCGTGAAGAAAAAAATATTTCCATATCATCGATTCTGTCGGTATATTCTAATTTCGCACCAGCTAGGTCGTTTTCATTTTTTCCATTAATTATAAAGTCATTAAGACAGCCAGCAATTAAGCCATCAATTGTTGTAAGATTATCAATATCTCTTCCTACACATAGTGAATTAAATTTATCTAGGGTAACTATTGCTGCATCATTTTGGATTTTAAAATATTCTCCTGAGAAATTAAAAAACTCCTTATTCACCATAATACTAGATTCTTTAAGCTGAGCTGCTTTTATATTAAACAAAGGAGACTCTTCAGATAATGGTAAAGTTAAATTCATTCTGTGAGTTTTAAAATTTATTAAATTTGGTCTTATATTAATCACAGCATTTAGAGCTTGATCTGAATTCTTAAGAGATAGTCTCATTTCATTCCAATTAAGCTTCGCTTTTGAAAAAATAAGCTCTCCAGCATTTCCAGAGTTGTTTTCTGGAAGTAAAAAGTTTAAGGTTTCTAAATCTAAGTTTACATAATTTTTTTCACTTGCTTTTACATAAAGACACTGCAACATCAAAAAGAATGTAAGAAGTTGAAATATAAACATATGAGATTATTTGCAATTTAAAGGCCAAAGACTCATACAAATAATCAAATATTTAGACTTAATATTTGTATAGATTCTAGACGATTATGTCCTATCCTGTTGAATCCCAGCTTCTAATGATCGGAGACATCGCAAACATTCGAGGAGGTTAATACGTTTATTTAAAG
>CAYFHZ010000300.1:0-4684 GCA_964342535.1 uncultured Bacteriovoracaceae bacterium
GTCGTTACTGCAGCTGCAGTAAAATACTCTTCTCTTTGAGCTTGATACTTTCCTCCGTCAAAAAGTACTTTACCAGTAATAGTAACTTCTGAACCAGAAAGAGCAGAAGGTGAAACTTTGACTTTTATATCTTGAAATAAAGAGTGAGATACACCTGGTGCAGTTTTAATTGAAAATTCTTTTTGTGTAAGTTCTATATTTTTAGAACCTGTCAAAACAACTTTCACTGGTTTTACAAGATCCTTTGGAGAAATATTTTTAATTTCTAATGTAACAGTGATTTCATCACCGGCCATGATTTCAGTATTTTGGATACTTGTTTTTTTAATTGTAAGTGTCGCATTATTTGCAATATATTCATTTACTTCATTTGTTGCATTGGTATATGCCGTTGTTGTTGCTTCAGGAAGTTGTGCTTGGTAGGCAATTGCTTTGGCAGTATTAAAGCTCTTATTAAAAGCAGCTTTTCTACCTGCAGCATCTCCACTCGCTATAGCGATTGGTTCAAATTCTGCCATTTTTTTCTTGTATGTATCTTCAATAACACTTAGTTTTGCTTCTTCTACCATTTGAGGAAATAATGATTCATAGGCAGAAATAAACTTATTTTCATGAGTTTCAAGATATTTTTTTTTGTATTCCTTCTTATAAGCAGCTTCACAGGCCATGATGTAAGCATCAACTTGCTTATATACACTATAACAATTTACTGGTTCGTAGGTTACTGTTTGAGGTGCAATATAGTTTACTTCTGGTCTAGAAGAATATTCAATTCTATCTTGAGTCTTACTTAAATTTGATTTGTATATTTCAATATTTCCATCAAGATTTGTAATCGTTTTATTTGATTCAATTAATTCTTCTGTTGTTATTGCTTGTGGCCCTTCAGAGTTATAAAATTGACTTTTTTCATCTTTATCAATCATTTCTTCTACTTCTTCAGGTGTTATCAATTCAGGAGTAAAAGATTTACTTAAGCCAATTTTTTGAGCATACATTTCATTAAAATATTGTGGTTTTAAAACTTGCTCTCCATAATCATTAGCTGCTTCAGTACCTGCAAGTTTACCTGCTTCTTCACCTGCTATTTGATCAAGTTTTGAAGTTAGTCCCTTATTATATCCTTTAGGATAACCTATGATTTCACTTCTTACAGCTGCCCATAAATGTGCTTGTGCAGAAGAAAGTTCATAACCAAGTTGAGTTCCCACTGAATTAGCTTGTTCTGAGGCATAGAGGTCAGCATCAGTTGTTGCCTTTGATATAGCTATTTCAGATTGGCCAAAACCAATAGCTGCTGCGTTTGCTAATTCTGACTGATACATATCGTATCTTGTTTTGTACTCTGAATAGGCAGTATCTTTCTCAGCTATTTTATCAGCTTCATCAATCCTTAGGTCTGCTAATTCAAGTTTAAGATCTTCAATAATTGGAGTAACGTTATTCAGTTCAATTGTTTCTAGAGCAATGGATGCTGAACTTGAATTCATATTTGCTGTATTAATAGCAAGATCAGTTGAGATTTCTTGAGTTCTATTAAAATTAGTATTGAAGTCAATTCTGTTGTTGCGAAGTGTAACTTTGATATCTTCCAGTTCTAATCTATTTCTTTCTTGTTTTCCTAGTAGTTCATTAAGTCTAGGGGAGACTCTATTATAATCTCTTTGAGCAACTAATTGATCTCTATCTGCTTCTTGAAATCTAGTGGCAAGTTCTAGTTTTTCCGCTTCGAGTGTTTCTAGTTCATCTTCTTTTGGCTTTATATTTCCTTCCATTTTTGAAATCTGTTTCTCTTTTTCTTCAATTTTTGTTTTGAAATTGGCAATTGAAGTTGGAAGTTTTTCTTTTGCATCCTCAAGACCTTTTAGGTCTCTTTCTTGTTTTGTTTTTAAAGTTATAAGTGGAGTTTTTGCTTTTTCTTGATTTTTTACATCTTTAAGTAGTGCTTTTTTCTCTTTCACTATTCCTTGGATTTTCTTGGCAAGTTTTCTTTTTTCTGGGCCTCGTGGCATTTGTTGAAGTTGTTTGTTTAGTTTAACTATTTCATCTTGTTTTGCAGTAGCACTGTCTTTAAGAGTTTGAATTCCAGCATCAATTGCATCTATTGAAGCTTGGGTATCACTAATTTTTTTCTTTTGGGCCTCAAGGTCAGCTGGAAGGTTTTCAAGTTTCGTTTCAGCTGATTTCTTAAAGTTTTTAACAACTTTGAGAGCAGTTTTTTCTTTTGCAATAGCTTCTCTTGATGTTTTAAGTTCACCCATTAAAGAAGCAACTTTAGTTCCATTTTCACGGATCAATTTTTTTGTTTCATTTAATTCATGATTAGCACTTTCTAGTTTTTCCGCAAAAGGAGCAACTTTATTTTCCTCTTTTCTTATTTTAGGGCCACGATTTTTCATTTTTCTTCGTAGTTCGTGAGTGCGATCGTTTAATAACCGATCTGACTCTTCTATGTCAGCAAGATGGTCCTGTACTAAATCTAGTTCATCTTGAAGTATTCTAATATTTTCTGCTGATTGTTGAATTTTTAATTTATGAGTTTCAATCGTACTTTCTATTTGTGCTTTAATATCTTCATTTTCTTGAAGTGTATTTTCTTTTATTACTATTTGATCAGATAAATCTTGTGCTTCTTCTTTGATTTGGTTGTACGAAGTTTCGTATGGTTGATAATTAATTTCATCAGGTAAAGAAGCTTTCGCTAGTAGTGGCATAGCAGGTAAAAGCATTGGAATAAGATACTTTCTTTTCATGAATTTCCTCTTTTTTGCAGTTTGTTTAGTAATAATTGAACTTTGGCCTTATAACATTAAACACATGAACGACGCTAAGTGTTGAAAAACTTACATAGATTTTTAGTACCTAAAGTCATTAGTTAGTTATTAGACGAGACCCAAAACATCCTGTTTTCTCTGTACAATCAAGTACCTTCTAGCAAGTTATATGCCATAAATGAACGTATGTTTTTGAATTTTAAAGAGATATTATGTCCTAAATGGTGCTCTTTGATACTATTTAGCCTATTTGAATGGGGTTAAATAGAGACCATTTATTTCAAAATTTTATAGAGAGGATCTAGAATTATTTTTGGCATTCACAATTCGTATCTAATAAATATGGAGTATCTAAGCACTTAAACTCTTCTTTTTCTAAGCAGGCCACCACATTAAGATAGATTTGTTCACACTCATTCATAGTCAAAAAGTATTCTTCCAGTCTATCCCCAACATTACTATAGATATCAAATTTCTTAAAAAAACTTTGGCAATCTAATACAGCATGATAGGAGGAGTTTGTAGAGTTACTTAGCATGAAGCTTGCTTCAAAATCAGCAATGGGGCTTAGACCATCAAATTTAAACTCTTCAGCTGTGGTCTGAAAACTAAAGAGCAGCAGGATCAATATATAAATTTTCATATATTCTCTTCGAATATCTAAGTAAATATATGAAACAAATTACGAGGGAGGAAAAATTAGCTTTTTAGAGATTTAATACTAAAGTTTTTCCACCAGGGTCTTTTGGGATAAATTTTGGTCCATAAAATTTCTCCATTTTCCTTTATACTTTTTACTTTTTTTCGTTTCCTTAAAGAAACTAATGATTTCATAAGGTCTTCGGTTAAAAGCTCAGGGTTTGAGAGTAGAAAGTCTGAATTTAGCTCTAGGAGAATTTTTTCTAAAGGCATAGGAGTAAAATAGGACAAAGTAAGGAGAAGTTCGTTTTCTAACTCTAAAGACATAGGCATATTCTACTCATATTATAGACTCATCTTCAATTATAATGTAAAAAATCAAAATGAAAATTAAGTTTAGAAAAGTATTTAGAGGGAGTGATCAACCCTTTATTGTTGATTGGTTGGCCCAAGAAATTGACTTAAGTAAAGTCAAAATAAAGCAAACTATATCCCTTGGGGGACTTTGGATTAAAAGTGGCCCTAAGAGAAAAAGAGTAAAGAAAATTAAAACTCAGTTACAAAATTCTGAGTTTGTAGAGTTTTTTTATGATTCCAACCTTGTTTTACCCGAAATGGATCATGTACAAGAGATTTATAAGGGACATGGTTTTGGAGTTTGGTATAAGCCAGCAGGTATCGTTTCAGATTCTACACCCTACAGTGATCAAGGATGCTTAACTAAGTTCATTAGCGATAGATATAAGAATGCTCATCTTATTCAGCGACTGGATAGAGAAGTCAGTGGATTAATGCTAGTTTGTTATAATAAAAAATTAACCTCATTTTTTTCAGAACAGCTTAAAGTAAAACAAATTATAAAGAAATATCAAGTTGAAGTGTTGGGCCATTGTGAAAATAGTGGTGTCATTGAAATAACACTTGATGATAAGGAAACATATACTGAGTTTAAGAGGGTCAAAGTATTAGAAGATACTTCTTTATGTGAAGTAGAAATTAAAACGGGTCGTTTTCATCAGATTAGAAGGCATTTTGATTTAATTGGTCACCCAGTTATGGGAGATCCTCGTTATGGTGAAAATAATAAAAACAAAACAGGTTTAAAACTTGTAGCTCATTATTGTGGATTTATTCATCCACGTTCAAAAAAATATCATGAAATTTCTTTAAACAAAGAACTTTGTTTGTTTTAGTTTGCACTAGATTTTAATCCTATTGCTGCTAAAATATTATCATAGGAGTTTACTGTGCTAAAATATCTTTTTGTTGGA
>CAYFHZ010000301.1:0-4682 GCA_964342535.1 uncultured Bacteriovoracaceae bacterium
CTGAACTTCTGCTTGCTGAACCACTTGATCTTGAAGAAGATCCTGAACTTCTGCTAGCTGAACCACTTGATCTTGAAGAAGATCCTGAACTTCTGCTTGCTGAACCACTTGATCTTGAAGAAGATCCTGAGCTTCTGCTAGCTGAACCACTTGATCTTGAAGAAGATCCTGAGCCTCTGCTTGCTGATCCAGAATCATTACCTCTTCTTGGAGTTGTTGTTGTTCTAGAATCGTTACCTCTTCTTGGAGTTGTTGTTGTTCTAGAGTCATTACCTCTTCTTGGAGTTGTTGTTGTTCTAGAGTCATTACCTCTTCGTGGAGTTGTTGTCGTTCTAGAGTCGTTACCTCTTCTTGGAGTTGTTGTTGAACCAGAATCGTTACCTCTTCGTGGAGTTGTTGTCGTTCTAGAGTCATTACCTCTTCGTGGAGTTGTTGTTGAACCAGAATCGTTACCTCTTCGTGGAGTTGTTGTTGTTCTAGAATCATTACCTCTTCGTGGAGTTGTTGTTGAACCAGAATCGTTACCTCTTCTTGGAGTTCTAGCTGATCCAGAATCGTTACCTCTTCTTGGAGTTGTTGTTGACCCAGAACCGTTACCTCTTCTAGGATTTGTTGTTGATCCAGAACCGTTACGCCCATTTCTAGTCGCTCCTCTTTCAGATCTTCTTTGTCTAACAGTACCTAAGCTATCACCTCTTCTTGAAGTTCTATGTGAAGAACCTCTTCTTGTAATTGTACCTTGCTGATTTACTCTTCTGTATCTTCTTTGTGGGTGACGATTAACTCTATTGGCCGCATATCTAACACAACCTCTAGATGATGATGACCATCTTGAACCATTTGAGCATGATCTATTTACTCGTACAACTGGTCTTCTACATGCACCGCTATGAGAATTCCAAACTCTACCATAATTACATGTAGCTCTTACAACTCTTCTTGAACATCTTCTAGAAATTGGATCAAAAAATCTACTTGAACCACAGCTTCTTGAATTTCTAATACATCTACCATTAGACCAGTATCTTCCAGATGAGCAAAATCGACCATAGCTTCTACATCTTCCAACGAGAAGATCAAAAAAGTTTCCATACGAACAAGTTCTTGTTCTAAATACAGAAACACATGCTTTTAAATAATAACTATATCTTGTTCCAATTGAACATGTATAAGGAAGTCTTACACATCTTCCATAGTAACTATCCCACTCATAGTTGATAGGACATCTATAAGCAGTACTAATAACACATCTATTTAACCAGTGATCATAATATGTCCCTGGAGCACAATAACTAACAGTTCTATAAGTACGACATCTACCTCTATCAGCATCATACCATTCGTCAGTATCACAAACTCTACCTGTCGCTTGAACACAGTAGTTTAAGTAATCATCCCAGTAATAACCAGGAGCACATTGATAGGTTGTGTTTGTTGAACTTGTTTGTGAAGCTTCAACAACATTTAAAACAAATTGCTTATAAACAGCAACACCGCTTTCAGTCTCTTCTGATTTAACTACAAATTCTAATACAGTAGCTTCAGAAACTTGACCTTGAATTAAAATAAAACCATTTGATTCCTGAGAAACTGTTAATCCCTCTGGTAATGAACTAATAAGAGATTGAGTTACCTCAACATCTGTAGCGATATCAAATCCTAAAGATAATGATTCACCTACACTCACATCATTTAAAAAACGTCTTTCTTCATATTCAGGATAAGCAATTTCTTCATTATCTTGTCCGTATAAACATAAACGCTCATAAGACATACCTTGAGAAGTTTGTGCTCTTAAAAGAAAACATAACTTACCAATAAATTCTGGATTCCCATAAAGGACATAAGTTTTTTCACTTGTTGCCTCAAGCTCCATACCATAAGCTTTTACATCATTTAAAAAATCTAATGTAATTGCTTCTTGAGCAGTAATTTCTACTTCTGCATACTCTCCATAAACTAAAAACTTTTCAGCCTCTGCAACTTGTAAAAGTTCAGATACTAATTCGCCATCTAATTCGTCATTAGCTTGTGAAGCTAGTGGTGCGAATAATAAGGCGCATAGCAAAATTGCTAAGGTTTTCCTTAAATACGACATTGCGTCCCCCTTGTGTGTTGTTGTGAGTCAATTAAACATTGGTCGTTCGGCCACAAAATCGCAAAAACTATGCCACAATTTTATACCTATTGAGCTCATTTCTAGTGACTCTTTGACACTAAAAAAAACAAAATGCACCTTGCGACGCAGAAGAATCGGAAATTTTTGACCAAAATGATACTATTATTTTTTCTTAATCGTAATTAAAGAGAGATTAGATAATTTATTTTTTTGTAACAAGTCTAAAACTTCCACAAGCCTTTCATACTGCACTGTTCCGTCAACGCGCAAATTTATTTGAGTTTCTTTATCTAGGCTAATTGCGTTAGAACTAAGTTCTTCAAAAGTTAATTTCTTTCCTTCGTAGGCAATCGTATCGGTTGATAATTCAATTGTGATATACTTTTTTTGAGTTTCTTCAGACTTTCCACTTTCTGCTTTTGGCAGATTCAAAAGTAAAGCAAGTTCATCTTTCTTAAAAACAGATGAGACCATAAAAAAGATAAGAAGAAGAAACACTACATCTATAAGTGGCGTGAGCTCTGGGGTTAAATGTTCTCTTTTACTCTTGCGCGCCATCTGCACTTCCGTAAATTTCTTTTACTAAGTTTTTCTCAAGTAAAATTTCATAATCATCTAATGCACCTGCAATATAGTTATAACCAACAAAATGAGGAATTGCTACAACAAGGCCTCCCACTGTAGTAATAAGGGCCATTGCTATGCCACTAGCGAACAAAGCAGGGTTACTAAGTCCCGCATCTGAAATAACAGTAAACGCTGAGAAAATACCAATAACTGTTCCCAGAAGACCAAGTAATGGTGCAATACTTGCAATAATTTTAATCGTATTAAGTCCAGTTTCTAATGAGTGAACTGTTAATTGTACTTCATCTTTAAGAAGACTCATCACGAGTTGCGAGTTAGAAATATCTAGTTGAGATGTAAGTTTTGACTTCATTTCACTAACTGTATCAGTGAAAGACTTTTTAGCGTTAACAATCGTTAGTATCTTCCAGACAAGTAAAGCAAAACCAATAATATTTAAGAGAAGAAGAAGGTACATTACTGGTCCTCCTTGTTGAATATAGTCGAAAATTCGCATAGATCATTCCTTTAATCAAAATTGCTTATTTAAATACTAGACAAGAAGATTTGGGCTGTAAACAAATTAAAAATTCAATTTACTCTACGCTTAAGTAAACTTTGATAACCCTTTCTGAGTAACCAAAAAATAATTAAAATACCAATAATAGCAGCAATTATAAGTTTAAATTCTTTAATTTTAGTGAGAATAACTTCTCCATAAGTTGCTACAAAGTAGACCTGAGTAGGCACCGAAACAAGTGCTGCTATACCATCAACTAGCACAAATTGAAGAAATGGAATCCCCATAAGACCACAACTCATATGTCCTGGGAATCGAACACCTGGAGTAAATCTAAAAACTCCACAAGCCCAATAGCTATACTTTTTAAACAGCTTATTAATTTTGTTGAATCGCTCTTGTCCTATTCTATTATTAAAGAATTTTGTTTTAATCAATCTTTGGCCAAAGAACTTTCCTAGAAAGTAGATCAACATATCACTACCTAAAACGGCCACAAAACAAACTATAGATAATGTTATAAGATCAACTCCGCTAGCTCCTGCATAAGGAGGTGGAAATTGTTCAGGATGATTTGCCATATAGGCCACAAGACCAGCTGAAACGAGAGTCATTTCTTCAGGTATTGGGAGACCAAAAGAACTTGCGGTCATAAATAGTATAATAAATCCATATACAAAGTATGGTTGATACGCATAATTAGCAAAAAAGTCGACAATGGCCGTATCTGTCATTAAATCTCCATGGAGTATGTTTTAGAGCTTACACTATAACAAAGACTCTACTTGTTTGGTAGAAAAAACCTTGTAGATATTATTGCTCAAAGCGCAATCAATCTTGAAATAGATCGTTCACAGTTCTTTTGTATTGAGTTCTAAAAGACAACCAAATAATAAATACACTTAAAATAAGTGCAACTGAATCGAAGACTATAAAAAATTGGTAATTAAAAGCAAAAATACCATCTAAAAACAAAAAACCAACTAAATAAGAAATACCAACACCAACTAAATTTCCAAATAATACAGAAATAAGAATCATAAATAAATACTCATATAAGATATTTGAATAAATATCATTTTGGCGAAGTCCCATTAGTTTTTGCAGTGCCATATCAACTTGTTTTTTTACAATTTGACTTTGCAATATAGAAAAAAGCACAAAGCCCCCAACAAATATACAACATAAACTCATTACACCAATTGCCCATGCCATAGTTTCAAACATCATAACAACTTTAGCTATTAGTTCTCGAACATTAATTATTGATATATTACTAAACTTTTTAACGATTTCATTTTGTATCCACAGTTGTTTTTGTTCAGGAACTTGTTTAACTGCAGCTAAGTAAGTCTTAGGAGCATCATCTAATACTCCTGGCTGAAGAACAATAAAAAAATTCGGAAGAAAGCTTGTCCATTTTACTTTTCTTAGGTTTACAACTTGTATAAAAAGAAAACACACAACTACGTCATT
>CAYFHZ010000302.1:0-4678 GCA_964342535.1 uncultured Bacteriovoracaceae bacterium
AATATACATATACAGATGTGTTTGATTAAATAAATACATGAAGTATTTAAGTTTTGATATTGAAGCTACTGGTTTAGATAAAGATGATTATATTATTGAATTTGGAATGGTTCCTTTTGATGCAGGAACCAAGACAATTCAAATAGATCTTAAAAAACATTTTTACATCCAATGTCCTAGTTATGAGGTTTTAGAACCAAATCTCAATGATTGGGTAAAGAAAAATAATAAAGATCTTATTATTAAGGCCCATGAAAATGGCATATCTTTAAATCAATTCAAAGAAGAACTTGAAAAATACCTAACTTCAAAAGAAGTCACATCCTATTTTGATAATACAAAAATTATGTTGTTTGGAAAATCAATTTCAGCTATTGATCTACCTTTTTTAAATCGTGACCTTGGATGGGAGTGGATGAATAAGTATTTTCACCACCGAAACCTAGATCTTTCTTGTTTTACCTTGGGTCTGATTGACATGGGAAAACTTGAAAAAGGAATGGACTCAGGAGCAAAGCTTATGAGTTTTCTTAATATGGGAGAAGTTGAGCATACGGCCCTTGAGGATGCTGTTAATACCGCAAAAATGTATATTGAACTCTTAAATAAATTTTCTTAATCACGTAATCTTGCTAAATAAAGGGCTGGATTCGCTACTTTATTTTGTCTTCGCACCTCAAAATGAAGATGTGGCCCGGTTGATCTTCCAGTGCTTCCTACTTTACCTATGACTTCTCCTTGAGAAACTTTTTGTCCTTTGTTAACAAAGTTTTTAGAGTTATGGGCGTATACTGTATGAAACCCATCATCATGTTTGATTACAACAACATTTCCATAACCTCTCATTTTTCCAGAAATGATAACTTTCCCACTAGCACTTGCAACAATATGACTTCCAGTCACTGCTGGAATATCAACACCATCATGATGTCTTCCCTTTCTCATTCCAAAATGAGAAGAAACTTTCTTTGAACTTGGTACTGGCCAAATAAACATAGAGTCATCAGCGAAAGCATATTTAGAATCGTCTACTCGTCCTAGATCATCAAGAGCATAATTAAAGCCAATTCGCTCACTTTGAAAGACCCATTTTCCTCCTTGAAAAACATATCTTCCACTTCGATGAGCACAACTAGATAAAAGAATAAATAGTATAAATGGTACTATTTTTATCATTTTAAATTAAACTCCTGAACCAAATGTTCTAAAGGCTCTAAATTTATTTCACTAGCATCTTGTAAGTTTTGTAAATTGAGGGAAATGAAATTGTTTAAAACAGCATCACAATCACTACCTGCAATAGCTTTAGGACCTTGATATGTTCCTCCTACCCAATAATACTTTTTACCTCTAGTATCAACTCTTTCAACGACATCCTCTGAATATTGTTGAAACCCAGCAGTAGTTAGCTTGAGACCATTAATTTTATCTAATGGTACATTTGGAACATTTATATTCAGAACAGTCATTGGAGGTATACACTCTTTCACTCCAGCTTCAATAAGTTTTCGAATACATAAAGCTGCAACTTCAAAGTGCTCTACATCTTTAATAGACTGAGTGACTAGAGAAACAGCAATACTGGTTATTCCTCTAAAGGAACCTTCTCTGGCCGCAGCCAGTGTTCCTGAGTAAAATCTATCTTGACCTAAATTAGCTCCATGATTAATTCCTGAAACAACTAGGTCGGGTAAATTATCTTTCATAACCTGACCTACCCCGATCAATACACAATCAGCAGGAAGCCCAGAACATTCGTAAATCGAATCACGTAATTCTTCAACTCTTAAAGGTTCACCCAGTGAAATACCATGTCCACAACTTGAACGCTCCTTATGTGGAGCAATCACTGTCGTTTGAAAAATTTTTTTTAATTCTTCATTCAAAAAATGTATACCGTCAGCTTGCACACCATCATCATTTGAGATTAATATTTTCATATAGTTAAGCTCCATTATTATTTTTAACTTAGTAATAGTAGGTAACGGAAGAAAAGCCAGAAATCTTAAGGAAGCACAATCTGAAGAGTACTCTATTATTATAACAGTATGTTTTTTAAAGGGAAAAAATATTGCGCAGGGCAATATGTTCCGACTGATTCTGGATGGAATTGGTATGTTACTAGAAGCTCAGAAAAACTCATAATAAGCTCCCCATCTGAGATAAAGAAATTATAAGTTGGATTAAATTTTAAGATATCTGAGGAGGAAACTTTAACTGCAAGAGAGTTATAACGTTGAACTTTTAAAGGAAACTCTAACCACGGCGGACAAAAATTATTTTTAGATTTTCGATAACATACTTGTTGTCCATGTATTGGATGACTTCCTTTAGAAACTTCTAGTCCGAGAACATTCCAAATAAGTTGATGACCTAAACAGATACCCATTAAGTAAATCCTTTTATTATTTAATAATTTACTAATGACTGCATAAAACTCTTTATACTCTTTTGGATGCCCCGGGCCGGGCCCTAAAATAACAACATGATCGTCATCTGTGTCGGCCAGAATTTGTAAATACGATAATGCTTGTGACTTGTTAATAATATCAACATTTACCTGAGGAAAGATTTCTTTTAAGGTAGAATAAATATTAAAAGTAAAGCTATCATCAAAATCTATAAGTGAAATCATTGGGATATTCTATCAAAGTCAAAGTAATTAGTTTTATATGATTTGAACTCATCATTACCGAAATTAAAAATATAGTTAACTGAAAATCTATCCTCGACTACGTTTTTACGATAATTAAGGTTAATAATCCAACAGTTATTGTTAGGCATAAAGTCCATCTGATAAATTGTGGAAATATTTTCATCTACATCAAGATCATGTTCTCGTAAAAGAGAAAAACCAAATACATCAATTGGTCTAAACTGAAAACCGCCTTTTATAGTTCGTAAACTAGAGTCATCAAAGGAATTTTCATTATAAACTGAAAGTAAGCTTACACTTTCAAAACGTTTTTGAGCATTGAGACTCATTATATGATTTCCTTCCTGATGGACAAAATACTCAGTCATTCCAAAAGACCATGAGTCAGCAGTATAACCTGCTGCTAAATATAATCTTGTTAAACGATCCGAAAAAGTTGATCCTGCATTCTTTAAAAGAAGACCTTGAGACACATTAAAATAACCTATTTGATCATAAATAAAATTATCTTTTAAATATTTTCCATCAACAAGGTAATTAATATTATTGGCCCTTTTTCTGGTCAATTTATTATTCCATTGAAACTCAAATGTGTTATTTAGTGGGATGTTTTGACGAGCTTCGTTTGACTCTAAGTTTTGAATATCTTCTCTAATAGCATCTCTATAATCAAACCAACCTTCTTGATTTCTAATTTGGTTTAAAAAATTTTCATTTCCATTTTCATCACTGTGAAGTAACTGATGATGAATAAAACGAAACTCCTGTGCATGTCGATAACTATTTTGTGAAACTATTATTTGTTTATTATTAAGACTTTTATTGATCGATGGAAGCTCTCCAATTAAATTTTCAGATAAAACGTTTTTTTGCTCATCCTCTGAATTTTGATTTAACTTCTCTAAATCAGAGACGGCAATTTCTTCAGGACTATATCTTTCTTCATAAGCTAATCCGAATATCTTATCCAAAGTAAAACTTAACTCTGTTGAAATAAGTCCAGCATGCTTGTAAAAATTAGGCTCTTCTTCCTCTACAAAATCATAAGCTTGATACTCTAGGGTATATCTGGATGAGAGAACAAATCCTGCCTTATTTAGTAGACTAGCATTAATATAAGGATTCGCATCAAGACGATTAGCATTTCGGATACAGTTTCCACCGATATATTTTGACTGGCCGACTTCAGTATTGGGGTTAAATATACATTGACCTTCTAAAATTCTATTTTGTTTAAAATTTGTAAAATCAGCATTAAGTCCATATGTGAGATTATAGAAATAATCTCTTTTTGCTTGGAATAGCATATTTGGAACAGTTGATAATTTTACACGCGGAACAGTCTGAACATATGACGAATCAAAACCTAAAGGATCCTCCCCTAATAAATTTCTCTTATAATTTGCCTCTATGGAAAGTGCAACCGTATTCCATCTTTTTCCAGCAGCAGCGTCAAGACCAACATCATTACTTTGAACAAGGTCATTAGTATAATAATTATAATCTGAGTAAAAATCCAAATCCTTGGTTCCAACAACTTTTAGATGTGATGAAAAGTCATGACTTGGTTGAATATGGGACTCAAGTTCACCATAATGTCTAAAAAAGTATCCCTGCTGGCTATCATCAGCTTGAGCTGGAACATATAATGAATCAAATACTGATTTATTCCGATACTCTAACCAAGAAAGCTGGCTAAAAGATTGTCTATACTCAGTATCCATTCCATAACCTCGCCTTGATAAAAAGCTCGGAGTAAATGTCATATCTTTATCATTCGAAATCGCCCAGTATATAGGTTGTTGAAAATAAATTCCTTCATCATTTCGAGTCGTGATAGATGGAAATAGTAAACCTGATTCTCTAGTGTCTTTGATAGGAAGTGCAACATAGGGAATATATAAAACATCAATTCCTTTCACTTTAATTAGAGCATGATAGATTTGTACATATTGCCCAAGTTCTATTAAAATATTTTTACCATAAACTTGCCATGACTCAGTACAATCTCGACAAGTAGTA